>PCCP01000103.1 GCA_002731775.1 Gammaproteobacteria bacterium | reverse complement strand
TGCGAACGCCGTTGCGAAGGACGCGTAATGCGGTATCGGGGCGATCCAGATTTTGTTGCAGCTGTGCCTCCAGTAATACGATCGCCGGCGTCAGTTCAATACGATTCTTCAGCAGGTCCAGCTCGTCCAGGCCGGCTTCTGCCTCGCGGTTCTGCCCCAACAGTTGAATCAGGGCAATGTGGATAGATTCCTGTGCTGGAAACTCGCGTACCAGTTGCCGCAAGTTGCCTATGAGCCCGACCCGGGCCGCGGGATTTAATCTGCCGGTGCGAGCGGCCAGGGTGGAAAAATCGATGCTGCCACCGAGATCGATAACTCGCGCCATGTGGGACAGGGCCTGGCCGAAGGCGCCATTCTCTAAAAATTGAAAGCTCAGCATCAGGTGAGGTTGCGGGTCTCGTGGGCTGATTTCTGCCCACAGCAAACCGAGTTGAAGCAGGGCATTAAGGTCGTTATTGATGGAAGCAAACTGCACTGCGCGTTTGACGATGCCGAGATCCCGGGTATCGAAGGCGAGATCGAAATAGTTTTCCCCGGCATCTTCAACATCACCACGTTTGGCGCCCAGCTCACCAATGATGGCCTGGTAGAGCTGCTCCTCCGTAAACGAACCGTATTCGATCTCCTCCGGTTCTTGTTGTGGGTCGACGTTAGTGACTTCAGCTTCGACAGGGAGAACCTCGGTGGTCTCGGGCACCGTGGCGCAGGCGCCGAGTGCTGCGCCAATACTGACGACGACGAGGAGTCTTAAAATCAGCCGTGTGAAATTTTCGAATCTTAAAAAGGAATGCATAATTCTCTGGCTTTGTCTGTTTGCTGCCTGGGTCGGCCCATTATAGCAGTTTGTTGAGTGGTAACAGCTTACTCTTCCCGACTCTTCGCGGTGGCAGCCTGAGCGCTGACGATTGCTCGCAGTTGCGGAATTCCTCAATTGACCGGTTTGATACCGATTATTGTCACTGCCTGGGCAAACTGGGTATCCCGTACCGGTACACCGGGCTTTGCTCTTCTACAGGAACTTGAGCAAAATCAGTCTGTAATGGGAACTGGAGCCGAATTCTAGTAATATTACGCGCCTTTTAATGGCTTTCCATTTTTCCGGATCAGCGGGTTATCGATGGCACTGGTGCTGGTAGGCATAAATCACAACACGGCAAATATAGCGCTGCGAGAGAAGGTGGCCTTTCCTCCGGAAATTGTGGCGGATGCCCTGCGGCAGGTGTATGCACTGGAATCCGTGAATGAGGCCGTGATTGTCTCCACCTGTAACCGCACGGAAATATACCTGGAATTTGATAGTGATCCCGAAGCGTCGGAGCCGGGTTCAGATCTCGCTGCCAAGCGTTTACTGTTCGATCGACAGCAGCTAATCGTAGCCTGGTTAGCGGACTACCATGAGATGAGTGCAGAAGAACTGGGCGAGAGTAGCTATTCCTTCGGTGATGAGGATGTAATGCGTCATCTGATGAAAGTCTCCTGTGGGCTGGACTCCATGGTGTTGGGTGAGCCGCAGATTCTTGGCCAGATAAAATCGGCGTTCGCGGTATCGAAAGATTTAAAGGTGCTGGGCTCGGTCCTCGGCCGCGCCTTTGAGGTGGCATTCTCGGTGGCGAAAGAAGTGAGGACCGACACCGCGATTGGCGAGAATCCGGTCTCTGTGGCCTATGCCGCGGTGGCCTTGTCCGAACGTATTTTCTCGGATCTTGCCAGTCTCAGTGTGTTACTGATCGGGGCCGGTCGCACCATCGAATTAGTGGCCACACATCTGGCAGACAAGGGCGTCAGTGCCATGGTGGTAGCCAACCGAACCCTTGATCATGCGCTGGATGTTGCCGCCAGGTTTGATGGCCGTGGCGTGTTGCTGTCCGAGATTCCGGAGCAATTAGTCGTGGCCGATATCGTGGTTTCTTCAACCAACAGCCAGTTGCCGTTGCTGGGCAAGGGCGCGGTCGAACGGGCATTGAGGCAGCGCAAGCACAAGCCTATGCTATTGATTGACCTGGCTGTGCCCCGGGATATCGAAGCCGAGGTCAGCGAAATTGCGGACGCCTATCTATACAGCGTCGATGATATAAGCGCTGCAATAGAAGACGGCGTCAAGAGCCGGGCCGAAGCCGCCTCCCAGGCCGAATCTATTATTGAACGAGGAGTCAGGGAGTATCTACAACAGTTGCGATCTCTGAACGCAGTCGGCACCCTGCGTGCGTTTCGCGACAAGGCCGACTCGATTCGCGACCGGGAACTGCAACGGGCCATCAAGGCACTGGAGAAAGGTGAGAGTGCCGCGGTGGTACTGGAGAGCCTAGCCCGAGCGATTACCAACAAGCTC
Organism: Gammaproteobacteria bacterium; assembly: GCA_002731775.1. Taxonomy (GTDB): domain Bacteria; phylum Pseudomonadota; class Gammaproteobacteria; order Pseudomonadales; family Pseudohongiellaceae; genus UBA9145. The sequence continues at coordinate 23,555 of PCCP01000103.1, read as the reverse complement.
ATCCATTCGCCCAGTGTGCAGATGAAGAAGGCCAGCGCCGAAGGACGGGATGAATTATTGCAGCTAACCCAGGAACTTTTCGAACTGGAATCGAGGGATAAACCCTAGAACCAGCGACTAATCGGACCCGGGCTGCCACCCACCAATAGAAGTAAAAATGAAAGACTCCATTGTTAACAAGCTGGACCGACTCAAAGACCGCTTCGATGAAATTGAAGCCCTGCTCAGCGACGCGGACATCATCGCCGATCAGACTCGATTTCGCGATTTGTCCAAGGAATACGCCGAGATCGAAGAAGTGGTCAAGAGCTTTAACCGGTTTTTGGCGGTGAGCGAAGATCTCGACGCCGCCAGGGAAATCCAGAAAGATCCGGATCCAGAGATTCGCACGCTGGCGCAGGAAGAAGCCGACGCCGCCGTTGAAGAGCTGAAGGCCTTAGAGTTGGCGTTACAGAAACTTCTGCTACCTAAAGATTCGAAAGACAGTTGTAATGTGTTCCTGGAAATTCGTGCCGGCACCGGCGGTGATGAAGCCGCCATTTTTGCCGGTGATCTTTATCGAATGTATGGCCGTTATGCCGACCTGCAGAATTGGAAGTTGGAGAACATTACAGAACGCCATGGTGAGCATGGGGGCTACAAGGAAATAATCGCCCGCATCAAGGGCAAGGATGTCTACGAGAAGTTAAAATTCGAGTCCGGCGCCCACCGGGTTCAGCGCGTCCCGGAAACAGAAACCCAGGGTCGTATTCATACCTCGGCTTGCACCGTCGCTATCATGCCGGAGTTGGATGAAGTGGATGACTTCGAGATCAATAAGAGCGATCTGCGCGTAGATACGTTCCGCGCCAGCGGTGCCGGTGGTCAGCATGTGAATAAAACTGACTCGGCGATACGGCTGACTCATCTTCCCACCGGTATTGTGGTGGAATGTCAGGACGAACGCTCCCAACACAAGAACAGGGCGCGGGCGATGTCACTGCTGCAGGCCAGGCTTCTCGATCAGGCGCAACAGGCGCAGCAACTGGAGGAGTCGGATACCCGGCGCAAACTGGTCGGTAGCGGCGACAGGTCCGAAAAAATCCGCACCTATAATTACCCCCAGGGTCGAGTCACAGATCATCGCATCAAATTGACCCTGTACAATTTGCCGGAAGTCATGTCCGGAGACCTTGCATCCATCATCCAACCCCTGATCAATGAGTACCAGGCCGATTTGCTGGCAGGCTTGGCTGACGACGACTGAGCCGATTTCCATGTCGATGGTCATCACCATTAAACAGGCACTTTCTCAGGCTCAGAGATTGCAGGGCGTGAGCGAAGGTTGGCGGCTGGAATCCGAGATACTACTGGCCCATGTGCTGAACTGCGAGCGTGAAACGCTGTTCGCATGGCCGGCGCAGGAGTTGTCCAGGCAACAGGCCGACGCCTATCAGAACATGATGCAGCGGCGTGAGCGCGGAGAACCCATCGCCTATATTACTGGTAAGAAGGCATTCTGGGATTTCGAGCTAAAAGTTAACCCCCAGGTGCTGATACCAAGGCCGGAAACAGAGCTTTTGGTCGAGACTGCTATCAACTTACTGCAACCGAAGTGCTCTGCTGCGCTGAGGCTGGCCGATTTGGGTACGGGCAGTGGTGCCATAGCGCTGGCGCTGGCTCGCCACCGCAAACACTGGCGCATCACCGCCGTGGATATCAGCCCACAGGCATTGGCGCTCGCGGCCGAGAATGCGCAGTTGTTGCAGGTAGAAAATATTGAATTCTGCGAGTCGTCATGGTGTGATGGCCTGGATGCTCGGGCCTATGATCTGGTTGCTGCCAATCCTCCCTATGTGGCGGTGGGGGACCGGCATTTGCAACAGGGTGATTTGCGATTTGAACCGTCGATTGCATTGGCAGCCGAGGCTTCTGGATTGAGTCATTTACAAGAAATAGTTAAAAAATGCAGAAAGATCCTAAAAAAAGAAGCCTGGCTCCTGTTGGAGCATGGCTTCGATCAAAAACAGGCGGTATCGAATTTATTGCGTGATGCCGGTTACTCAAATATTAGTTGTGCAGTGGACTTGGCGGGAGTCGATCGCCTGACTTGCGCGCAATCGCCGGGATAATCACCAGAGACTCCCTATGCTGGACGAACAATTATTGCGCTACAGCCGCCAGATCATGCTTCCGGAAATGGACGTGGCAGGGCAACAGAAATTGATGGATGCCAGTGTACTCATCGTCGGTATGGGTGGCCTTGGATGTCCTGCCGCCATGTACCTCGCGGCTGCTGGAACCGGGCATCTGCTTATCGCCGATGACGATATTGTAGAGCTGACGAATTTGCAGAGACAGATAGCCCACAGCCAGGCTGACCTGGGGACGGCGAAGGTGGATTCGGTACAACAAACCCTGAAGGGCCTGAATCCGGATTTAAAAATTACTGCACTGCGGCAACGGCTCGATGGAGATGATCTGGACCGGGCAGTTAACAGTGTCGACGTGGTGGTCGATGCCTGCGATAATTTCACTACCCGATTCGCTATCAATCGCAGTTGCATTCGTCATGGCAAGCCCCTGGTGTCTGGTGCTGCCATTCGGATGGAGGGACAGGTCGCGGTCTTCGACAGCTCGAACCCGGAGAGCCCCTGTTACCAGTGCCTATATCACGAAGGTGATGATGAGGACAGCAGTTGCTCGCAAAATGGCGTGATGGCGCCGGTTGTTGGAATAATCGGTTCTGTTCAAGCAATGGAGACAATCAAGCTCATCACTGCTATTGGCACTTCTCTGGCTGGCAGGTTACTGCTGTTAGACGCCACGACTATGCAATGGCAGGAGATGAAGTTACCCCGTGATAGTCAATGCCCCGCCTGCGGAAATTCAGGAAACGCCGCTCAGTAAACCGCGGCGTGCTGCAATTGATTGCAGTAAACCAAGCATACCGCTATTATGCGTGCCTTTCCGAGAGAGCCTCTGAGAAAGTTTATCTCCTTGCCAGAGATTTCCCAATCCGTAGTTTTTGAATAGTGTTGGAAAAACCGTTTTATGGATGCAGTAGAAACATCAGGGACCCGGACTGAGCCCGAAACAGTCTCATTTGACAGTTTTGATATAGAGCAGCCCTTGCGCGATGCTATAGCCAAGCTCGGGTTTGAGTTTTGTACACCGATTCAGGCGCAAAGCCTGGTGCATACGCTCGCCGGGCATGATGTCACCGGTAAGGCGCAGACTGGCACCGGCAAGACGGCCGCGTTTCTAATCACCATTATCAATGATCTACTGACTAATCCCATCGAGGAAGATCGGTTCCTGGCCGAGCCCAGGGCCTTGATCATCGCGCCAACGCGAGAGTTGGCTATCCAGATTGCCGCTGACTCGGTGCAGTTAACTGAATTTACAGATTTACACACGGTGACTCTGGTGGGCGGCGAAGACTATCAGAAACAGACCAGGGCACTGGATGCAAAGCCGGTAGATATTGTAGTTGCCACACCGGGGCGGCTGCTGGATTTTGTGAGTAACGATAAGCTTTACCTGGGCCTGGTGGAATTGCTGGTGCTCGATGAAGCCGATCGTATGCTGGATATGGGTTTTATTCCACAGGTAAGACAGGTGGTAGCCCGAACCCCGAAAAGAGAGTGCAGGCAGACTCTGTTGTTCAGTGCAACATTCACACCCGAGATCGTCGAACTGGGATCGCGCTGGGCCATGGATCCAATTATGGTAGAGGTGGAACCGGAACAGGTGGCGGCAGAAGCTGTTAATCAAATAGTCTACCTGGTCACCACCGCCGACAAGTACAACTTGCTGTACAACCTCATCATCGAACCGGAGTCGAAGAAGGTGCTGGTATTCAGCAACCGCCGTGATCAGGTCAGAAGGCTGGCGGACAATCTGTATCGCAACGGGATTAATTGCGGCGCTCTATCGGGTGAGATTCCCCAAAATAAACGCATCCGAACCCTCGACGCATTCAAGACTGGCAAGTTGCGAGTCCTGGTTGCTACCGATGTTGCTGGCAGAGGCTTGCATATCAGCGATGTGACCCACGTGGTTAACTACACATTACCGGAAGAAGCGTATGATTATGTGCATCGAATCGGCCGCACGGGCAGGGCCGGTGCCGTGGGCACATCCATCAGTTTTGCCTGTGAGGAAGACTCTTTTTTGTTGCCAGCCATAGAAGAAAAACTCGGTCACAAGCTGGACTGTATTCATCCTGAGGAGGACTTACTCGAGCGAGCTCCAGGCTTCGTTCGCGAGGTCCAATCGCGGCCAAGACCTGACAATCGGGGTAATTCCGGATCCCGCGGCAGCCGGCGCCACTAAGCCATCGCTCGCAGTTCCCACTTAACTCAGTAGAAGACTTTTCAATTGGTTTTGCCGAGGCTGGGTAAAGGATTATTTTTGGGTGCGGGAGAAATAGCGCCGGCGACCACCAGCGCGGCGACGTAGTCCACAGACCTTCTGTGCTGGGAGACGAGGTCCAGGAAGGTGCTGCCGTCTTCCAACGGCACGTTGATATCGCGATCTGATTCGAGGTAGAAAACCAGGAAGCGTTTGAAGAGATCGACGGTCATTCCTCGATAGGCCTTGAGCAAGATATTGTAGTCCGCGGGCAAGCTTTCCGGTGGTTCCAATTCCAGAAAACCCTGCAGGCGTTGGTCGGACCAAATTTCATCTCGGGTTGCGGGTTGAACGCGGTCCTTACCGGATTTTTTTTCCTCTTTCATCATTTACCTTATATTTCTTGAGTACATCCTGTACTTAAAAGATGTTGCTCGGGGCTGCTGGCACAGTAGTGTCATTCTGCTTGCAGCTCTCTCGCTCGCATTTGCTTCGCAAATGGTTGGCCATTCATGGCCTACGGGTGTTGTTTCCGAGTTCGGCTGTGGCACTTTGGGGTCTATTTTAGCTTTTCTTTTAGCAGGACGTTGACCTGTCCAGGGTTGGCTTTGCGCTGAGACAGTTTCATGGCCTGGCCGACGAGAAAGCTGATTACCTGTTGTTTGCCCTCTTTATACTGTTGGACCTGGTTCGGGTTGCTGGCGATGACTTCGTCGACTATCTTCTCGATTGCAAAGCTGTCTGTCACCTGTTTCAGGCCCTTGCTTTCGATGATTGCATCCACCCCGGAAGAATCTTCGAGCATGGTTTCGAAGATGGTCTTGGCGATCTTTCCGGAAATCGTCTCATCCTTAATACGGGCGATGAGTGTGCCCAGGCGATCCGCCTGGATTGGTGAGTCACTCACCTCCAAATTGTGCTTGTTGAGCAGGCCCTGTAATTCACCTGTTACCCAGTTTGCTGCCAGTTTCGGATCACCACTGCCGCTGGCGACGATCTCGAAGTACTCGGCCAATTCGCGGCTGCTTACCAGCACTCCGGCATCGTATTCGCCGAGCTTGTATTCAGCGCAGAAGCGGGCTTTCTTTGCATCTGGCAGTTCCGGCAGTCTGGCTCTGATATCGGCGATATAGGCCTCGTCTATCACTATGGGGAGCAGATCAGGTTCCGGGAAGTAACGGTAGTCGTTGGCGACTTCCTTGCTGCGCATGGAGCGGGTCTCGTCTTTGTCGGCGTCATAGAGCCTGGTTTCCTGGACGATGCGACCACCGTCTTCGATCACATCTTGCTGCCGTTGTACCTCGTAATTAATCGCTTTCTCCACAAAGCGGAACGAGTTGATGTTCTTGATCTCGGTACGGGTGCTCAATTCGGTTTCGCCCCGGGGTCGAATGGAGACATTGGCATCGCAGCGCATCGAGCCCTGCGCCATGATGGCGTCGGAGATATCCAGATAGCGAATGATGGAGTGGAGCTTCTTCAGGTAGGCTACGGCTTCCCGGGCGCTGCGAATATCCGGCTCGGACACGATTTCCAGCAATGGGGTGCCGGCCCGATTGAGATCTATACTGGTCATACCCTGATAGTCTTCATGCAGGGACTTGCCCGCATCTTCTTCCATATGGGCGCGGGTGACGCCGATGGCTTTTTCGCTGCCGTCATCCAGGGTAACCGTCAGCGAACCCTTGCCGACGATAGGGTAGTCGAGCTGGCTGACCTGGTAGCCCTTGGGCAGATCCGGATAAAAATAATTCTTGCGATCGAATACCGAGCGCCTGCCAATTTCGGCACCAATCGCTACACCGAATCGTACCGCCATCCGCAATGCATCCGCATTGAGTACCGGCAACGTGCCGGGCATAGCGAGATCGTAGATATTGGCCTGGGTGTTCGGATCGGCGCCGAATTGGGTCGCGCTGCCGGAGAATAATTTGGATTTAGTGGAAAGCTGTACATGCACTTCCAAACCGATAACGGTCTCCCATTCCATCGTTAGTCCTCCTGCGTGAATGCCGCAGGCTTGTTGCGATGCCAGTCGGTCTGTCGTTGAAATTGATGGGCTATGTTCAGCACCCTGGCCTCGGCGAAATCATTGCCGACCATATGCATGCCAATCGGCAGGCCGTCGACCATGCCGCCTGGAATCGAGATAGCCGGCAGGCCGGCCAGGTTTACCGCGATGGTATATATATCTTCCAGGTACATAGCCACCGGATCGCTCTTGGCGCCGAGTTCGAACGCGGTGTGGGGGGAAGTCGGCCCAACTATGATGTCGACTTCATCGAAAGCTTCGTTGAAATCATTCTTGATCAGGCGTCGAATCTTTTGTGCCTTACGGTAGTAGGCATCATAGAAGCCAGCGGAGAGGGCATAGGTACCTACCATGATGCGGCGTTTGACTTCATCACCGAAGCCTTCACTGCGGGTGCGCTTGTACATGTCTTCGAGGTCGAGGGGGTTTTCGCAACGATAGCCATAGCGTACGCCGTCATAGCGAGACAGATTGGCAGAGGCTTCCGCCGGTGCCACTACGTAGTAGGCCGACACCGATAGATGGTTGTTAGGTAGGTCGATTTCCTTGATGGTCGCACCCAGCTTTTCGTATTCCTTGAGGGCGTCACGGATGGTTTGTTCCACCTCGGCGCTAAGGCCTTGAGCAAAGTGTTGCCTTGGTATGCCAATCTTCAGGCCATCGAGGGAGTCGTTCAGCGTCGTTGTATAGTCCTCGACGTCTTTATCTATGCTGGTGGAGTCTTTGCTGTCCAGCCCTGCCATAACATTCATCATGAGGGCAGCATCCTCTGCGCTTTGGCACAGCGGACCGGCTTGATCCAGGCTGGACGCGAAGGCGATCATGCCCCAGCGTGAGACTCTGCCATAACTGGGTTTGAACCCGGTAATGCCACAGAATGCCGCTGGCTGTCGGATAGAGCCTCCGGTGTCGGTGCCGGTGGCCATCGCACACAAACCGGCGGCGACTGCTGCTGCCGAACCCCCGGATGAACCTCCAGGCACTCTGTTGCTGTCCCAGGGATTTTTAACCGGGCCAAAGAAACTGGTTTCGTTGGATGAGCCCATGGCAAACTCATCCATATTGGTCTTGCCCAGGGTAACAGCACCCGCGGTCTTGAAGTGTTCGACTACGGTTGCATCGTATGGAGACACAAAATTTTGCAGTATGCGGGAGCCGCAAGTTGTGCTGATGCCCTGGGTGCAAAAAATATCCTTGTGGGCCATTGGAATCCCCAGTAGGGCACCGGTCTCGCCATTGGCTCTCGCCGCATCGGCAGCTCTGGCCTGATCCATTGCGGATTCGTCACAGACAGTGATAAAGGCATTGAGGTCGGCGTTGAACCTGGCGATTCGATCCAGATATACCTGGGTCAGTTCGACACTGGAGATGTCACCTGATGCAAGAGCAACGGACAATTCGGCGACGGTTTTTTCGATCATTAGGGAATTCCCGGTGTGATGCTCTCAAGAAGAGCGATCTGCAATGCTTGGTATTACAAACTACTGGATTGAATCTGGCTGACAAAGGGGTATGGGGATGCCTTACTCGAGTACCTTCGGCACCAGGTAGAGTCCGTCCTGGCTACTCGGCGCCAGGGTCTGTAGTTCCTCGCGCCGGTTTTTCTCGGTGATTTCATCTCTCCGTAGCCTCTGCACCACGTCCAGGGGGTGCGCCAGGGGTTCGACGGCGTCGGTATCCACGGATTGCATCTGATCAATCAAGTGTAAAATGTCCCCGATTCGCGCGGTCACTTCATCCGCTTCCAGGTCGCTTATGTGCAGACGTGCGAGATGGGCAATTTTCTCTACTTCAGACTTGTCGAAAGCCATCAATATTCTCCGGAAATTCCAGTGTCGGCAACGAATAAAACCTGTCTGTGAGGTGGCTCAACTATTTAATGCGTGGCCCTTGCTCTAACCCTTTGCCGTTGTTAGAGTGCGTGCTATTCGCCAAGAACGCGAGATTATACTTGAATTCGGCCTGATATAGTCAAATCCGGATTAGGGTCAAACGCGGCAGGAGATTCCTTTCACTTTTCACTAATTCCTCGCCGGCAATAAAACGCAGGGAGCGTAGACTCCTCAGGCTGGTAAGGTTTGGAATCTTTAATTTGAGGTACACGAAAATTCATGTTTAAAAGAATTCGGGGATTGTTCTCCAATGACCTGTCCATCGATTTGGGTACGGCAAATACGCTCATCTACGTGCGTGAACAAGGTATCGTGCTGAACGAGCCTTCGGTAGTTGCGATTCGGACCCATAACGGCCAGAAGACAGTAACCGCCGTCGGCACCGATGCCAAGCGCATGCTGGGCAGAACACCAGGTAACATCACTGCCATACGTCCCCTCAAGGACGGCGTCATCGCAGATTTTCAGGTTACCGAAAAAATGCTACAGCACTTCATTAACAAGGTGCATGAAAACAGCTTTTTCCCACCGAGCCCGCGGGTCCTGGTCTGCGTGCCCTGTAATTCCACTCAAGTCGAGCGGCGGGCAATCAGGGAATCTATCATCAGTGCCGGGGCACGGAATGTGCGCCTGATCGAAGAACCAATGGCTGCGGCTATAGGTGCCGGCTTGCCGGTTGATCAGGCCAGCGGTTCGATGGTAGTCGATATCGGTGGTGGTACCACCGAAATCGCGATTATCTCACTCAATGGGGTGGTTTACTCTGAATCCGTGAGGGTCGGGGGTGATCGCATGGACGAAGCCATCACTGCCCATGTGCGCAGAAATTACGGCAGCCTGATCGGTGATGCCACTGCCGAGCGCATCAAGAAAGAGATCGGTTGCGCCTATGCTTCCGCCGACCACCAGGTTCGGGAAATTGACGTGCGTGGGCGTAATCTGGCCGAGGGTGTGCCCCGCAGCTTCACCCTGAATAGCGATGAAATTCTCGTATCGCTGCAGGAGCCCTTGTCCGCTATCGTGCAGGCGGTAAAAAGCGCACTCGAACAGTCGCCACCGGAATTAGCCTCTGATATTGCCGAATCCGGGCTGGTCTTGACCGGTGGTGGCGCCCTGCTGACGAACCTGGATGAATTATTATCGGAAGAAACTGGATTGCCGGTTATCGTGGCCGATGATCCCCTGTCCTGCGTTGTCCGTGGTGGCGGCAAGGCCATGGAAATCATGGACGAACACGATATCGACCTGTTAACACTGGAATAGGCGACAAACCGGGGTTTTCACTGCCGAGCTGAGATAAAGCGCCGGGCATGGCTTCCGTGGTCGGGTGGCTATGGCTATAATTTCAGATCCCGTCAAAGAGGTACTCCAGCCATCGACAATACCCTGTTTATTAAAGGCGTTGCCCCGGAGTATAGGGCCCTGACCTTTATCTTCCTGTCAGTATGCATCATGTTCGCGGATAGCCGCTTTGGTTACCTGGAGAAGATCCGGTTTGGTCTTGGCTATGCTACGGCACCGGTTTACTGGGTTGCAGACGTGCCGACCCGGGTGTCTTTATGGATAGACGATGTCTTCGTATCTCACACCGACTTGCTGCAGGAGAATGAGTTACTACGGGAACAGTTACTGATCTCACAACGGGAGTTGCAGTTTATGGAAAGCCTCACCAGTGAAAACAGCCGCCTGCTTGAACTGCGTGAGGCAACCGAAGCAATTAGTGGCGAGGTGTTGCCAGCAGAGATCATCAATATTTCACCCGATCCCTATTCCAAGCGCGTTTTGATTAACAAGGGTGCCAACGATGGGGTGGTGACCGGGCAGGCTCTGCTGGATGCCAATGGCCTCATGGGTCAGGTGGACGAAGTCTTGCCGTCTACCAGCTGGGTCTTGCTGGTAACTGACTTTCATCACGTCATGCCGGTAGAGGTAAATCGCAATGGTGAGCGGGCGCTGGCCCGTGGCAGTCGCACCACCGCGTCGGAGTTGGAACTGGAATTTGTAACCCAGACCCAGGACATGCTGGCGGGAGACTTGTTGGTGAGCTCGGGCATGGGTCAGGTCTACCCGAAGAATTATCCGGTCGCCGAGATAATCAGTGTCTATGCCGACCCCGGCCAGGACTTCGCCGTCGTCAAGGCGCGACCCCTGGCCCAGATTGCCAGCACCCGCCACGTCATGGTGGTGCTGGAGAATGAAACAGCCCCGATTCAGGTGAATTCAATTCGAGACCCGGCAGCCACCGGCCCGGATGCCGATGAATTCCTGCCGCTACCGGTAGCCCAGGGACAAGTGATCCGACGTGCGCCGACGCCGGATGATCAATAGGGATCTCGATGCAAAAAAGAGCACACGCGATCTGGGTCATATTCTTTAGCTTCTTCGTTGCTTATTTGTTGGCTATCGTGCCGTTTCCAGAGTGGGCGATGAACTATCGACCGGAATGGGTGCCGATGGTGCTCATCTACTGGGTGATGGCGCTGCCGCATCGACTGGGTATCGGCTCGGCCTGGTGCGCCGGTTTGTTGCTGGATATCCTCGAAGGTTCGACATTGGGTCTGAATGCAATCTCACTGGTGATTCTTGCCTACGTCACCCTGAGTCTGCATCAGCGCATGCGGATGTTTACTTCCCTGCAACAGAGCGGCTTGATTTTTGTCCTGGTAGGTCTGAATCTTATGTTATGCCACTGGCTGCAGATCGTGACTGGACAGACCATCAATGTCAGCCTGCTGTTTCTGATGGCGGCCTTGACCAGCGCAATAATCTGGCCATCCCTGTTTCAATTGTTGCGCCAGATACGACGAAGCTTCGACGTTCACTGAGCCCCGTGTCCAGGTCCCGGCCCTCCATCTTGTTGGCTTCAGCTTCTTCCCGCCGGTGTGAATTACTGTCGCAGATAGGAATTTCCTTTCAGAGCAGGAGTCAGAATATCGATGAGTCGCGCCTTGCAGGCGAGTCTGCCACCGATTATGTGCAGCGCATGGCCACAGAAAAGGTAGAATCTGCGCTAAAGACCCTGGCTCAGCAGAGCGATTGGCTGGTATTGGGAGCCGATACCATTGTAGTTTGTGATCAGGAAGTACTGGGGCAGCCAACTTCTGAGCGCCATGCGTTGGAATTGTTAATGCAGTTATCGAACCGGGACCACCAGGTTCTGACTGCAGTAACCGTCGCTTCTGCATCAAAATTTGCATCCAGCATTTGCCGGTCAACAGTCAGCTTTCGAGCGATTAGCCCGGCAGAAGCCGGCGCCTACTGGCGTACCGGCGAACCGGCAGGGAAGGCAGGTGGCTACGCGATTCAGGGTTATGCCGCGGTATTCGTGAAAAAGCTCAGCGGAAGCTACAGCGGAGTGATGGGCTTGCCCCTGTATGAAACCATGCAATTATTGAATCAATTTGGCATCGAGTGTTTAACCGGCAAGGCAGGCGGCTGAATTGAGCGAAGAAATACTAATCAACGTAAGCCCGATGGAGACCCGGGTTGCTCTCATCGAAAATGGCTTGCTCCAGGAAATTTTTATCGAGCGCCATAATAACCGTGGCCATGTCGGGGATGTCTTCATTGGCAAGGTAGTCAGGGTGATGCCGGGCATGGAAGCAGCTTTCGTCGATGTTGGGCTGGACCGGGCGGCCTTCTTGCATGCTTCCGATATTTCGACACTGGATGAGGATGGCTTTGAGGTCCCCAGGGATACAGTCAAGACCATCCAGGCACATGTGCATGAGGGCCAGTCTATCGTCGTGCAAGTGGCGAAGGATGCCATTGGCACCAAGGGCGCGCGCCTCACCACCCAGCTTAGCTTGCCGGCGCGGAACCTGGTCTACCTACCACGCAGTAACCACCTGGGGATTTCCCAACGGCTGCAGAATGACGAGGAGAGGGAAAGGTTACTCGCCTTGTTAGCTGAATGTTTGCAGCAACATCAGTGGTCGCAGCAGGGTGGATTTATTATTCGCACGGCCGCTGAAGGCGCGACCGCGGAAGAGTTTATTGAGGATATACGCTTCCTGAAGCGACTCTGGTCCAAACTTGAGAAACGCATTGAGGGCAGTACAGGGATCACATCTATATATCGGGAAATCCCGCTTTATATGCGCACGATTCGGGATCTGATTAGGCCTGAGATTGGGAAAATTCGTATCGATGATTCTGAATCCTGTCAGCAGATCGAACAATTTCTCGATGACTATGTGCCGGAGCTGACAAGCAGTGTCGAGTATTACCAAGACGACAGCCCTGTCTTCGACCTGTACGGGGTCGAAGATGAAATTAACAAAGCCTTGCGGCGTCAGGTAAAACTCAAATCGGGAGGCGATCTGATTATCGATCAGACCGAGGCTATGACCACTATCGACGTCAATACCGGTGCTTATCTCGGCAGTCGTAATCACGCTGAAACTGTTCTGAAAACTAATCTCGAAGCGGCAACGGCGATTGCGCGGCAACTGCGGCTGAGAAACCTGGGGGGAATCATTATCCTCGATTTCATCGATATGCTCGATGATGAGCATAAATGCCAGGTGCAGCGAGAGCTTGCCAGGGCGCTGGGTAAAGATAATGCCAAAACCGTGATCAGCGAAATATCGCCACTTGGATTGATCGAGATGACTCGCAGGCGTACCCGGGAGAGTCTCGGTCAAATACTCAATAATCCGTGTGAGGTTTGTGCGGGCAGTGGCTATCAAAAATCCGCGGAAACGGTCTGCTATGAAATTTTTCGCGAAATCATGGACGTCGCTCCTAACCATGAGAATGAGATGCTGCTGGTCGTTGCTTCCCAGTTAGTGGTAGATCGCCTGCTCGACGAGGAGTCCGGCACTGTGGCCATGCTAGAAGAATTAGTGGGGAAGACGGTCAAATACGAAGTCGAACCCATGTATACTCAGGAGCAATTTGATGTGGTGCCCTAACTGATCCTGGGCTCCCCGTGGCGTGCAGCTTTAAGCGTCGGAATGCGCTTCAGTTCGGGTTCAGGAAGTCTGGTTTATACCTTGTACTCCGATGGAAGATGGCGCTATTAAATATTTTGCATTGGAAAGGCATTGTCACCTGATTAATAGCCGCTAAAGATGACTGGCGAATCAGGAAATTTAGTATATTAGTATGTTTATCACCATCGCCAAAAAAGTTCGACAACAAGTTGTGCTGCTGCTGGCAGTGTCTCTCATCCTGTTAGCGGTCTATGTCAGTATCGGTCGGCAATTCATGCCGGCGGTGGCCGGCTATACCGAATTTTTCGAAGAACAGTTCTTCGTCAGGACCGGCGTGTCTGTCAGCGTTGATTCTTTAAGCGGAAGCTTTCAAGGCTTCAACCCCATCATTGGTGTCAACGGTCTTAGCCTGAGGGTCAGTGGTGACGCGGATCCTGCCGACATTCCCGAACGGGCACTGCGCCTGGAGCGCGCTACCGTTATTCTCGATGTGCCCAGGAGTATCTGGCAGTGGCGATTGGTGGTGAAAGACGTGATTATCGATACCGTGGAAATCGATGTCGTGCAGAACCAGGCGGGGGAGTGGACCTTGCAGGGTCTCAATATCGATGAAGGCGGGACTGCAGACCTGGGGGGTGCTTTTCGATTGATTCAACGCTTTGCAAGACTGAGTCTGACCAATGTCTCGATCCATCTGCAATCCTTCGACGGTGATGAATTCAGTTTGAGCAATGGATCCGCAACCATCCGTAATCTGGGTCAAACCCACCAGATACACGTCAACGCTAATCCCGAAGGCAGCTTTCAACAGATTGCAATCTCGCTGGAGATAGAGGGAGACGATTTCAGTTCGGCGGACGGGCGCTTGTATATCGGCGTTCCCGAATCGAATTATTCGAGCCTCTTCAGCGGCGTGGAATTCGGCAAGGTCTCTGTCGCGCAATTTACCGGTGGCTTTGACCTGTGGCTTGCGCTGGAGGATGGCCAGGTGAGTGAAGTCATCACCGAAGTAAGAGTGCCTGGTATCACACTTATTAGTGAGACTGGCGAGCCGTTTTCCCTAAACAACATCAGCGGGATGTCCGTTCTTGATAAAATCGAATCATCCAATACTTGGCGGCTGGCCCTGGCGGATATGTCGGCGTCCTGGCAGGAGTTGGACTGGGCGCCGTTTAATATGTATATGGAATTTTTGCCTGGGGAAAGTTTGCTGGCGCGGGCGGACAATATCGATCTGTCTTTGCTTGCTCGAGTGGCAGGCGAGAGCGGGATTCTGAGTGCCGCAGCGCAGCAGCAATTGAAAATTTATCTGCCACGGGGCCGGCTGGAAAACTTTAGCTTGTACTTGCCACTGACGGCAGAGCGCGATAGACAACTCACTCTACAAACCAACGTCGTCGACATAGATGTTGCCGCCGGCGATGGATCCCCGGCTATGTGGGGTATTAATGGTTACGTCGAAGCGACTTATGATCCGCTCAATCGGCTTGCCACGGGATTCGCCGATCTCGAATCCGAAAATTTCGGCATTAATATACCGAAGCTGTTCACCCATACCTGGGAATACAATTATGTTAACGGCAGCATCGGTTTTCACGCAGATCTCTCCGACGGCCTGGATTTGAGCCTTGTTAGCGGCACCCTGGTGGCCAATTCCGATGCGGTTGACGGGCGAGCCGTGTTCACCTCTACGATACACCGACCTCTCGAAGGTAAAGCCAGCTCCGAATTTGAATTATTGGTTGGTGCCCGTAGAGTGGACGCTTCCCTGAAAGCGTTGTACCTGCTGGATGGCCCGAATGTAAGAGGCGGCATGCGCGATACGATGGAGTGGCTGGATCGCGCCATCATCGGCGGCGATGTCTATGACAGTGCCGTCGTCTACAGAGGTTCCACCATGCCGGGCGCGGAGGCGGTTACTAAAACATTTCAGAGTTTTTTCCTGTTAACAAATGGCGAAGTGGAATTCAGCGAGGAATGGCCGGAATTAAAGGCCCTCAATGCCCTGGTACTCACCGACGACAATAACGTCGATGTCGAAGTAAGTAGTGGTCATAGCATGGGCATCGATATGATGCAGGTGACCGCAGTGGTTCGCAGCAATGCCGAACAGGAAAATTGGCTGAGCATCGATGGGCGAGCCCATGGCCGCACCGGGCAGGGATTGGATTATCTCCAGGTTTCGCCGGTGAATCAGAGATTCAGGGATAGTTTGGCAAATTGGGAAGCACAGGGAGAATTTTCTGCCGACATCGCTGTCAGCGTGCCATTTAATCAGGACGGTGTGAATACGCAGGTCATGCTAGAGATAATGTTGGCGGAAAATGAAATCACTATCCCGGAGTATGCGCTGGATCTCGGCAATGTATCCGGACCGATCGTTTTTGATTCTAGCAGCGGACTTGAGACAACTGAACTCTCACTGGTGCTGTTTGAGCGGCCTGTAAAGGTCACTCTTTCATCACAACTATCAAATGGTGAATTGGGGGTGATAAACTTGGATGCGGAGGGGGCTGTAGATCCCTCCACCTTTATTCAATGGCCGCTGCACAGCAGTTTCATGCGTGATTTGCTACGAGGGATGACCGGTGAGATGAATTACCATGCCATGCTGGCAATACACCAGGGAGTGAATTCGGCGGTGCCGACTGGCTTATTCCTTGAATCTGATCTGCTTGGTGCCGAGCTTTCCTTGCCCGACCCCTTATCCAAAGCCGCCGCTGCAGTATTACCCCTGCAACTCGATATCACGCTCGCTTCGTCGGGGCAGGAAATCAAGGGCTTTCTAGGCTCGGATCTAAATTTTAATCTGAAGATCGCGAACGGGCGGGTCGACAGTGGTGTCGTCTATGTTGGCGAACCAGATGGGAATCTCGGCACGCTGTTAAGCAGCGAGATCCGGGGGGTGGCGATTATCGGTGCAACGGATAGACTGCAGCTGGAACAATGGACGAATTTCCTGGGTGGACTCACGGCTGACCCGAATTCATCCCAAGGCATCGAGGACACTATCGCCTTCGTAGATATCTCGACCCAGCTGTTCGAACTCTATGGCGAGGAATTGCCGAGGGTGGATATCCGCATCGATCCTTCCCCGGATCGACCATTCTGGGAGGTTGCCCTGAGCAGTGAGGCAATCCAGGGACGGGTCAACATCCCTTTCGATGCCACGGATTATATCGAACTCAAACTGGAGCATTTACGACTGCCAGGGGATGCGGAAGAGGAAGAAGCGCTGGCGGTCGGGGATGCAAGTGCGCAAGCCCCCGCAGTAATAGTGGAAAACGGAAACCCGGAAGCTGAGCGCGTCGATGTGATGGCGGATATTGACCCCCGGCAACTGCCGCGAATGTACTTCGATATAGAACAGTTCAGCATAGGTTCGCGCCCCTTCGGCAGTTGGCGGTTCACCCTCGACCCGACTACAGAAGGCGCAGATATTAGCGGTTTGGTCTTCGATTTCAGGGGCTTGCGACTGGGCCTGGATGGCGTCGAATCGGAAGATCAATCGGCGCTGGTGCAGGCAGACGGCGAGAGAGGTACCGCAGTTCAGCCGCAGCCAGAATTCCGCTGGCGGTATGACGGGCTCGAACATCACTCCGAGCTCAATGGTGTGTTATACGCCGACAATATTGGCGATGTGCTAACCGCCAATGGCTATACCGCTAGCCTGGAGAGTAGCAGTGCGGTATTCGAAACCAGCATTGACTGGCCGGGCTCTCCAGCTTTTTTTGCCGCAGATGGATTGAGTGGCTCGCTGGTACTGGAGGTGGAAGATGGGCGCTTTTTGCAGGGTTCGAACACGACCGGCGCACTTAAACTTATCAGTATTATCAATTTGAATGCCATATTGACACGCCTGCGCCTAAGTAATGACCTGGTGCGTAGTGGCCTGGCATTTGACGAAATTGAGGGTGACATGCTGCTCAAAGATGGGATAGTCACGATCCAGGACAGGCTGGTGATTTCTGGTCCATCGAGTCTGTATCAAATTACCGGTGAACTCGATCTGGCTGCTGAAACCATTGACGGTGAGATGTATCTGACTCTGCCGGTCAGTGACAATATCCCCTGGATTGGCTTGTTAACCGCCAACCTGCCTCTGGCCGTCGGTGCCTATCTGTTCGATAGAATATTCGGCCAGGGTATAGACAGCCTCACCAGTGCCGTCTATACACTGCAGGGTCCCTGGGAAGGTCTGCAACCGCAGTTCAAGCAGGCATTTGGCTCCCCCGACAGCGTCCAACAAGATGGCGCGACGGTGCAATAGTTGAACACGGGGCACGGGAAAAACCGGGGTGACTACCAATGAGCGCCAAAGTTGCTGCGATCCAGATGGTCACCACATCCGACCTCGACAGCAACCTGAAAACCGCGGCGCGCTTGATCAAAGCCGCGGCATCAGAGGGTGCCGAGCTGGTTCTGTTACCCGAGGTTTTTGCCGTACTCGAAGGCGGTCCCATGCATCAATACGGTGAGATCGAAGGCAGTCCTGGTGCTGTTCTACAAAATTTCCTCGCCGATCAGGCGCAACAGCATAATCTAACCCTCGTCGGCGGCACGATCCCGTTAATTTCTCGCCCTGGCAAAAGCGCCACAGACGCAGACAGGATTATCGAAGACGACAGGGTGCGGGCTGCATGCTTGGTATTCGATGGCTTGGGTCAACAGCTTGCCCGCTACGACAAGATTCACCTGTTCGATGTCACCATCGATGATCAACAATCCTGCTATTCGGAGTCTCGCAGTTATGAGGCGGGTACCGAGGTCGTCAGTATTGATACCGCAGTCGGGCATCTTGGCCTCAGTGTGTGCTACGACATGCGTTTTCCAGAGCTGTATCGACAGCTGTTCCTGCGTGGTGCCGAACTGGTCACGGTGCCCGCCGCATTTACTGCCGTCACCGGTATTGCACACTGGGAAGTCCTGTTGCGGGCGCGCGCTATCGAGAACCAGTGTTATATTATCGCCGCCGCGCAGGGCGGGCGACATAGTGAACGACGGGAAACCTGGGGCCATTCCATGATAATTGATCCATGGGGATGCATTCTTGCCCAGCTCGATGGCGGCGAAGCTTATGTAATTGCAGAGATTGATATCGACAGGCTAAAGCAAATCCGCGCCAGTATGCCGATCGCGGAGCAGCTCAAGCTGCTGCCCTAAACCTTTTAAACCCCGTGCCCTTCATTTATGATGCGGCGTCGTGGAATTCGCATCCCGCCGGTTTCATTATCGGATGCTGGGATGAGAGAGGCGTTGTCATTAACAAGAGTCTGGTAAGCAACCTCGTCGCTGCGGCACTGGTGGTAGCAGGCCTGTGTAGTCCGGAGCCTTATCGGCTCTACGTGTTAAACACGGGACTATTCGCATTGTCTGGGGGCATCACTAACTGGCTGGCGGTGCACATGCTATTCGAGCGGGTGCCGGGATTTTATGGTTCCGGCGTCATTCCTCTGCGCTTCGAGGAATTCAAGCTGGGCATCAGAGCCCTGGTCATGGAACAGTTTTTCACGCAGGCCGATCTGGAATCATTCTTCCACGGCAGCGGCGACACCTCGGTAAAAGTGGCCCATCAGCTCAAGCAGGCAATAAGCAATCTCGACTTGGAGCAAGCATTCGAATCCCTTATGGATATCATTATGGGGTCCTCCTTTAGCGCCATGTTGGGAATGCTCGGAGGTCGGGACGCGTTGAACCCCCTGAGAGCACCTTTCACCGAGAAAATGCATGAGTTTTTCGAGGCGCAGTTCTTGCAATCAGGATTCGAAGACCAGGTTGAGTCAGCACTGAAATCCGCGTTGAATGAAGATGCGATTCGCAGCAAGCTCGAAACCTTGATCGACCAGCGCCTGTCTCAGATGACACCACAAATGGTCAAGGAGATCGTGCAGACCATGATCAGGAAACATTTGGGGTGGTTGGTGGTTTGGGGCTGTGTACTGGGAGGCGCGATCGGACTTGTGGTTACCGCGGTGACAAATTTTTAGCAGCGACTAAGCAACCACTAAGCTCGTGAGCATTGCACCTAAGCCCGGTTGTGAGAATCGCCTCTAATTCGAGGATACTGAGCCCGTTAAGACGGCTGTTCAGTCATTTAGTTGACTCGCCATTCTATTTTAATGTCGATTTTCTTGAAAAATCTCCCATTATCAAAGGTTTGAGCCAACGGAAGGGATGTATGGTGTGAAGTAATTCGTTGGTTTTCACTGCATTTTTCGTTGTAAACTTGTCCTGAATCAAATGGGTTGCGGTTCACTGAAAATAGTCAGAATTAATTCTAATTCAGTGGTGTAAAACTTATTCCGCTGTAATACAATAGCGCGCCTTCAAAAAGGGGAACAAGAACTCACTGCTTGCCAGCGATGTTTTTGACTTTAACCTAACCATTAACTGTACCGAGTAAACTAATATGGCACGACCAGTCGAATTCAATGAACACAAAGTTTTAACCAAAGCGATGGAGCAATTCTGGAAAGAGGGGTACGAAGCTAGCTCTGTCCAGAAACTCCTGGACTGCACAGAAATAAATAGGGGAACTCTCTATAATTCCTTCGGTGACAAAAGCACATTCTTCAAATCCTGTATCGATCAATATAACAAGATCGTTGACAAGCAAATTGCAGCTTCACTCAGGAATGAAAAATTGACCGGCTGGGACGCAATAGATGCTTACTTCGATGAGACCGTGCTAAAGCTGTCCAACAAGCATCGCAGCATGGGTTGCATATTGGTAAATTCACTGTGTGAAAGCATCAACTACAATAGGGATATGAAAAAAATCGTACGCGCATCGCTGGCAACTATTCGCAAGGCGCTGGTCGCCAAGCTTAAGGAAGCGCACAAGAAAGCTAAGCTAAAGAAAGGCGTCAGTGTCGAATTTGCCGCCGAGATTCTGATGAATACGCTGCACGGTGTCCGGGTCAATGCCCGCGATGGTAAGAATGCCAGGCAGTTGCGGGATCTGATTAAGTTCAGCGTTGTATCGCTGAAGAAGTAAAAATTAATAAATACAATGGATTAGGGAGGAGGCGGTAGCCTCCTTTCTGCGTTTCAGGGCGACAACAGGCGCCCGCGGTCGCAGCAAAAAGGCGCTTTCCGACCTTTCGCATCTTGCTGAATGATTGCTATACTCTGGTCTGCTCCGGGTTATCTCGCCCGGACCCCAGTTGAGCCTTGGTGCGGTGGGTCGAGACTGAAATTTATCGGTAGCAGTGGTCGAACAGGGTATTAGAATGAAAAAAATTGCAGGCAGAAAGAAGACAGACGAGGGCGGCATCGATTTGACACCGATGTTGGACGTAGTGTTCATCTTGTTGATCTTCTTCGTAGTGACGGCGACATTCCTTTCAGAAACCGCAGTCAGCGCAGCCAGTAGCGACAACGATAACACTGATCTACCACCACCGGATGATGAGAAGAGGAATATTCTGTTCGAAATCGGGCAGAACAACGAGATTATTCTCAATGGCAACCCCCGCCCAGTTATCGCTACCCAGGTCAGGTCAAATATAGACCAACTGAAGGCGGAAAACCCGGCAGCTTCTGTCATTATCCAACCCCATGATTCCTCCAATGTGGAAACCCTGGTGATGATTATGGACGCGGCTCGGCAGGCCGGAATGACGAACATCTCCATAGTCGAGCTTGAATAACGCCAGATAGGCAGGCTTGCGCACCAGCAGAATATGCAAACGCACTGTCAGTAGATGGTGCGTTTTTGGTTTCGGGCCGCGCATCGTGATGACCGAAATTCCGAATCCGGGGCTGTAGACTCCCCCGGCCCCCAGATCGCCGAGTCCAGCAATTTCAATAAACAGGCCTTAATATTCTGTAGTGCCGGCAGAACTTGATACACTCACCGCGTCATGAAAAATCGTTGGAAGCAAACAGAAGCCGACAGCCACAGCGCTGACGAGCATACCGGATTGCGGGTTTACAGTTCCCAGTTGCTGGGCCAGGATGCAGACCTGGTGCTGCACGGTGGTGGCAACACTTCCGTCAAGGGAACATTGCTCAATGCCTTCGGCGACACCGAGCAGGTGTTATTCGTGAAGGGGTCTGGCTGGGATCTTCGCAGCATCGAAGCCCCCGGCTTTCCTCCGGTAAAATTGAACACCCTGTTGCGCCTCGGCGAGTTGGAGGCCTTAAGCGATAGCGAGATGATGCGCCAGCTGCGCCTGGCATTGCTTGACCCCACCGCGCCGACGCCGTCGGTGGAGGCTATCCTGCATGCCCTCATTCCCCACAAATACGTAGACCACAGCCATGCCGATGCGGTGGTAGCCATCAGTAACAGCTCCGATGGCGATCGCATCCTGCAGGAAATCTACGGCGTCGAGGTGTTGATTCTGCCCTACGTTATGCCCGGGTTTATCTTGGCGCAGCAAGTGCGTGATGCCACAAAAAATGTGAACTGGAATGAGATTCGCGGCATCGTGTTGTTGCACCACGGCATTTTTACTTTTCACGAAGATGCCAAAACCAGCTACGACACCATGATCGAGCTTGTGAGCAAGGCCGAAGCCTATCTTGCCGAAGCAACATCGCCGCAGACCATTGCCCGTGCTGACTACCAGGCCAGCGCCACTGACTGTCTGCAGTTATGCGAACTGCGTCAGGCGGCGGCAGTGCTGTTCGCTGCGCCGATGTTACTGACCTTGGATAACTCGGCGGAGGCGGTGGGGTTCGCCAGTCGACCTGACTGCGATGAGCTTGCAACCCGTGGACCCCTGACGCCGGATCACAGCATCCACACCAAGGCGTTCGCTGCGGTGTTCGAAGCCGACCCGATTGCGGGCCTGCAATCCTTTACGGCGTCCTACCAGGCTTATTTTGACGACCACGCCAATGACAGTCACCAGTGCCTCGACCTGATGCCGCGGTTTGCAGTGTGGCGGGACAAGGGCATGGTCTTGTTGGCGGCGAATCAAAAACGCTTACAGATCGTGGAGGATATCTGTCGACACACGATCAAGGCGATCCAGTGGGGAGAGGCACTGGGCGGCTGGCAGGCCTTGCCGCGCCAGGATCTGTTCGATGTGGAATATTGGGAACTGGAGCAGGCCAAGCTTAAATCATCCTCCACCCGGCCCGAATTTGAAGGCAAGGTTGTGGTGGTGAGCGGTGCGGCATCCGGTATCGGCAGGGCCTGCGTGTGCCGGTTTCTGAACCAGGGCGCTGCGGTGCTGGCATTGGATATCGCCGACAGTCTCGCCAGCGAATTTTCCAACCCTGCCGTGCTCAGCGTGAAGTGTGACCTTACCCAGGCCGATGCCATCGCCTCTGCATTGCAACAGGGGGTGTTGCGGTTTGGCGGTATCGATATGCTGGTAAGCAATGCCGGTAATTTCCCCCTGAGCCAGAATCTGGAAGACATGGACGACGATGAGTGGGAAAAATCCATGGCCTTGAATTTGGGTTCCCACATGAAACTGATCCGCGCCTGCCTGCCTTACCTCAAGCACGGGCTGGATCCGTCTATCGTCATTGTCGCTTCCAAGAATGTTCCCGCCCCGGGCCCCGGCGCTGCTGCCTATTCGGCAGCCAAAGCTGGATTGACGCAGCTGGCCAGGGTAGCGGCGCTGGAGCTGGGGGAGGCGGGAATTCGTGTCAATGTACTGCACCCCAATGCGGTTTACGATACCGCCATCTGGACCGATGAGGTCTTGAGTGAGCGTGCGGCCCACTATAATTTAAGCGTGGAAGAGTACAAGACCACCAATATTCTCAAGACCGAAGTCAAATCTACCGATGTGGCCAGGGCCGTCACACTTTTTGCCGGTACTACGCTGGCCAAGACTACCGGCGCCCAGTTAGCTGTCGATGGTGGTAACGAGCGCGTAATTTAGTCGGCGACAAGCGCCGGCGTATACCCATGACTACAGACAGCCCCTTAGGGCTTGTGATAAAACAGCCCGATCCGAGCCAGCCCGAAGGAACAACCCAGTGTTACCATGATCATCGACGGCCAACATTATCAAAGTATCTGGTATGACGAGGCCCAGGACAAGGTCTACATCATTGATCAGACCTGCCTTCCTCACCGCTTCGAGGTGCTCTGTTTAACCACGCTGGAGCAAGCCTCTAACGCCATTGTCTCGATGCAGGTGCGGGGTGCGCCGCTGATTGGGGTCACCGCCGCCTATGGCATGTACCTTGCCCTCAGGGAAGATCCGGCTCAGCAGCTGTCGGCGTCTGCCAGGTTGCTATCTACCCGGCCCACGGCGGTGAATCTCGAGTGGGCCCTGGGTCGCGTCGATGCGGCTCTGACAGGACTCGTCGAAGCTGAAAGAGCCGCTGCGGCTTTGAAACTTGCGCGGCAGATGGAGGCGGAAGACATCGCGACCTGCGCGGCGATCG
>PCCP01000102.1 GCA_002731775.1 Gammaproteobacteria bacterium | reverse complement strand
TTGACCGTGGCGGGCTTCATTTTGCTGGTGTTATATGCCTCTCTGTAGGCATCACTCATCGTGCAGCCAGAAACCACACATCGGCAGAAATGAAGTTGCTTCGGGGTAAGGTTGGTCATCCGGTTCGCCATTACTGGTCATAAGCAAGGGATGGTTAACTATTCTACATTGCGGGAACAGATGTGGGAACAAAATAAAATCTAAAAATAAAAGGACTATATATCAATATCTTACAATAATATTTGGCGGAGAGGGAGGGATTCGAACCCTCGATAGGTTTCACCCTATACGCCCTTAGCAGGGGCGCGCCTTCAGCCACTCGGCCACCTCTCCCAAATTCGCGGGCATAATAACACAGCCCTCTCCCGATCTAGAAGATTCTACAGCGGGTCATTGAATACTAAATTGAAGGTACGTGTGTGGTTATGGTTGGGATTCATTCGCGCAAGCGCAAGACAGAATTATTCGGACTGTTCCGGTTGAGGCGCTTCACCAGCAGATGCTTCGGCAGCTTTTTCTTTCTGGATGCGTTGGTAGATTTCTTCACGGTGTACTGCTATTTCTTTGGGAGCATTTACTCCGATGCGAACTTGATTACCCTTAATGCCTAATACCGTAACTGTAACTTCGTCTCCTACCATCAACGTTTCGCCAATCCGGCGTGTCAGTATCAGCATTGTCTACCTCCTTTGATCATTCCTTTGCACTTGGCTACTTGCCCTGCTACCTGCAGGTCACATTCCACAGACTCAGATCGTCTGGCGACGATCCTGGTCCTGTTATTGCCAGCTACCTCTTACACGCCAGCACACGCAGCGTACCGACTCCCTCAGTTTCTGCGATTCCGCGTCTTGCCTGCGAATTTCACGGGTTTAACGGCGGAAACTATTTTCACAGTATCTGCCTAACTTGGGCAGATTCCAACTAATTCGGACCGCTTATTGGCGAAATATTGACCCCTACGAACTTGGTTTTTCGTAATTCGGATCACCGAGCTCGAATTCGCTGTGCAGTGCCCGCACCGCCAGTTCCAGGTACTTCTCTTCTATGACGATGGAGATTTTAATCTCAGAAGTGGTGATGAGCTGAATATTAATGCTCTCGTCCGCCAGTACCTTAAACATCTTGGCCGCGATCCCGGCATGGGACCGCATGCCCACGCCAACCAGGGAGACCTTGCCGACTTTCTTGTCCAGCACCACGCTCGCCGCTTTCAGCTTGCTGGCCACCGCATCGATAATAGTCTTCGCCCGCTCGCCCTCACTGCGCTTGACGGTAAAGGTAATATCGTTGGTTCCGTCGGCCGCCGCGTTTTGCACGATCACGTCGACTTCGATACCGGCCTCACTGACGGGCCCAATGATTTCGTAGGCAATGCCGGGAACATCCGGCACGCCGGCTACAGTTAGCTTGGCTTCGTCTCGCTCGAAAGCGATACCGGCTATGGTAGGAGTTTCCATATCTATATTTTCCTCTAAACTTATCAGGGTACCCGGACCCTCTTCAAAACTGGACAGAACCCGCAGCGGGACCTTGTATTTACCGGCAAATTCGACGGCTCTGATCTGCAATACCTTGGCGCCCAGGCTGGCAAGCTCCAGCATCTCCTCGAAGGTGATGCTGGTGAGCAGGCGCGCGTCTTCCACCACCCGGGGATCGGTTGTGTAGACTCCCTTGACATCGGTATAGATCTGGCATTCGTCGGCTTCTAACGCCGCCGCCAAGGCGACAGCGGTGGTATCGGAACCACCCCTGCCCAGCGTCGTGATATGGCCTTCTTCGCTCACGCCCTGGAATCCAGCCACGACGACAACATTGCCCTGCTGCAGCTGTTCATGGATCCTGGTATTGTCAATCTCTCTGATCCGCGCCCTAGTGTGACTGCCATCGGTGAGGACCCGAACCTGACCACCGGTGAAGGAGCGTGCGTGACAGCCGCGTTGTTCCAGCGCCATGGTCAATAGTGCGATAGTTACCTGCTCGCCAGTAGATAGCAGCACATCCATCTCCCGAGGCGTCGGAAACTCCATGATGTCTTCGGCCAACGCGGTGAGGCGGTTGGTTTCTCCACTCATGGCAGAGACCACCACGACAAGATCATCGCCGTTATCGCGGAATCCGGCCACCTTGTCGGCCACCGCATTGATGCACTCGACGGTGCCCACCGAAGTACCTCCGTATTTTTGAACGATCAATGCCATAACTTAACTCATTTCTGTATTTTTTCTGGAAAGCACCGGCCTTACAACCTTTCATGCACCCAGGGTTTCACACTCGCTATTGCAGCTGGTATGCCGCTGGCGTCAACGCCACCTGCCATGGCCATGTCGGGTCTGCCACCCCCCTTGCCACCCACCTGTGCGGCAATCATGTTAACCAGGTCGCCCGCTCGCACCTTGTCGGTAAGATCCTTGCTGACACCCACTACCATACTGACCTTGCCTTCGCTGGCAGTGATCAAAACCACCACCGAACTGCCGAGTTTGTTCTTCAACTGGTCAACCGTGTCCCGCAGAGATTTCGGATTAAATCCCTCGACCGCCGCTGCCAACAGTTTGATGCCATCGAGATCCTGGGCCTGATCCGCGAGATCACTGCCGGCACTGGACGCCAGTTTGGCTTTCAATTGCTGCAATTGCTTTTCCAGACTCCTGTTAGCCACAGTCAGTTGCCGGACCTTGGCTACCAGTCCTGACTGACCGGATTTCACAATCCCGGCAATCTGTTTCAGGGTCTGTTGTTCCTGCGCCACCAGTGCCAGCGCACCGAAGCCGGTTACCGCCTCGATGCGTCGTACTCCCGCAGAAATTCCCGACTCAGTGGTCAGTTTAAACAGACCGATATCACCGGTGCGACTCACGTGGGTGCCACCACAGAATTCGACGGAGTAGGCTTCACCTTCTCCCTCACCCATGGTAATCACCCGCACTTCGTCACCATATTTTTCGCCAAATAGTGCCAACGCGCCTTTTTCCCGAGCTTCGGTAATGGGCATCACTTCCTTGTTAACCGCCGAATTTTTCAGGATCTCGGCATTGACCTGGGCTTCGATCTGCTGCAGTTCTTCCTCACTCAGGGGCGAGTTATGGGAGAAATCGAAACGCAGGCGATCCGCGTCCACCAGCGAGCCCTTCTGGCTAACATGCTCTCCGAGGACAATTCGCAGCGCGGCATTCATTAGATGGGTGGCTGAATGATTCAGTGTGATCGCTGCGCGATCGGCGCCGGCTACTTGCGCGTCTACTTTATCGCCGACTTTGATGGAACCCTGGCGGAGAATGCCCCAGTGTACCATCACATCATTTTGCTTCTGGGTATCGCCTACCTCGAAACTGGCGGATTTGTTATTCAGCACACCGCTATCGCCCACCTGACCACCCGACTCACCATAGAACGGCGTCGAGTCAAGCAACACCAGGGCCTCATCACCTGCAGCCAGCTCATCTATCGCCGCGCCTTCGGTGTCAAACAAAGCCAACACAGTGGTGGTGGCGCACAAGTGCTCATAGCCGATAAAGTCCGTCGTGCTGCTGGCGTCTATTTCCAGTTTATCCACCGCAGTAAAATTGCTGGCAGCGCGAGCCTGTTGTTTTTGCACAGACATGGCCGCATCGAAGCCATCCATATCCAGCAGCAGATCATGTTCCCTGGCGATATCGGCGGTTAGATCCACGGGAAAACCGTAGGTATCATAGAGTCGAAATACCGTTTCCCCGTCAATAATTTTGATCTTGCCCTGCATCGAGGCGATGGCTTTATCCAGGATTGCCATGCCATTTTCCAGGGTGCGGGCAAATTGCTGCTCCTCTTCGAGTAAGGATTTCTCCACCCGTTTTTGGCTTTGCTTCAACTCCGGATAGGCGCGGCCCATCACCTTCACCAAGCCAGTGACGATCTTGTAGAAGAATGGCTCTTTCACGCCCAATCGGTAGCCGTGACGCACGGCGCGACGGATGATGCGCCGCAACACATAACCCCTGCCTTCGTTCGAAGGCAGTACCCCATCTACAATGAGAAAGGAGCAGGAGCGAATATGATCGGCTATTACCCGTAGCGAGGTGTTCTCCAGGTCGCTAACGCCGGTTACGGCGGCGATATCCTTGATCAGGCTCTGGAACAGGTCGATCTCATAATTGCTGTGTACGTTTTGCATCACCGCGGCGATGCGTTCCAGCCCGGCACCGGTATCGACCGATGGCTGCGGCAGCGGCGTCATGGATCCATCGGCTTTACGTTCGTACTGCATGAACACCAGGTTCCAGATTTCTATATAGCGATCGCCATCCTCATCCGCACTGCCCGGCGGTCCACCGGGCACATCTTCACCGTGGTCATAGAATATTTCCGAACAGGGTCCACAGGGTCCGGTGTCCCCCATTGCCCAAAAGTTGTCCTTCTCCCCCAATCGAGAAAATCGCTCGGGGTCTATCTGCATTTCATCTAACCAGATATTGGCGGCTTCGTCATCGTCCTCAAACACGGTTACCCAGAGTTTTTCTGCCGGCAGACCAAGCTCATTGGTTAGAAACTCCCAGGCATAATTAATGGCCCCGCGCTTGAAATAATCACCGAAGGAAAAGTTGCCAAGCATTTCGAAGAAGGTGTGATGCCTGCCGGTATAGCCCACATTTTCCAGATCGTTGTGTTTGCCACCAGCACGCACACAGCGCTGCGAGCTGACGGCACGGGCTGAGGATCTCACTTCATCGCCGAGAAAGGCATCCTTGAATTGCACCATGCCGGCATTGGTGAATAACAGGGTCGGGTCATTTGCAGGCACCAACGAACTGCTGGGGACAATCTCATGTCCCCGGCTGGCAAAATAATCCAAAAACTTCTGTCGAATTTCTGCGCTAGTCATTAACGATTCCATGTCAGCAATCCAAACCTGCGGTCGGAGCCGGGCAATTGCAAAAAAGCAGAGGATTATAGCGCTTAATGCCCGGATCTTGCAGGGTTTTTTCCCACCAACGACCCCAGTTAATGGGCTGGATACACCTGCCTATCGGCCTATTCCTCGGCCGAGTCCTTATCTGACTCCAGCAAGGTCGCCGCAGAGCCACCGAAGGAGAATGACGCCAATGCAGGGTCCACCGGTATCTGCAGTTTGCCATCGCTGGAGAGAATGATGGCGATCGAACGGGTCTGAGGGAAGTGACTGAGGACGATGGTGATAATAATGAGGAATGGTACGCACAAAAACATCCCAGGAATCTGCCAGATATATCCCCACAGGGCCAGGTTCAACAGAATGATGATAGGGCTCAGATTGAAGGAGGAGCCCATTAACCTCGGTTCAAGTATGTTGCCGATGGCAATTTGCAAGGCACCTATTCCAATCAGCACCAGCAGAAAAAGCGTGTAGCCATCAGACTGGGCGAGGGCGATCATCGCCGGAAAAATGGTAGCAACGATGGAACCAACGGTGGGAATAAAATTCAGCAGGAAGATTAACAGACCCCACACGCCTGCAAAATCTACGTCCACAGCGCGCAGGAACACATAACTCAGCACCCCGGTAAGTGAACTGGTAAACATCTTGATACTGATATATTTGCGGATGTCGTCGCGAATTCGATTGAGAATTTTTCTTACATTCTCACCTTTCTCTGGATTTCCCACCAGCGCCGTTATCTTCTTGTTGAAATTCCCCTGCTCCAGGAAGAGAAATCCGATATAAATCAAAATCAACCCACCGCTGGCAAGAATGCCGGCGAACGAAGCAGCCATCGATGCCGCGTAGCTCGGTAGATCTATCCACTCGATGATCAGTTGCATCAGGCCCTGTTCCTGGTAAGCAACGACATCGAAGGGCAGACTCTCCAGGCGCAGGATGAGGTTTTGCTGA
The DNA here is from genome assembly GCA_002731775.1 of Gammaproteobacteria bacterium. Taxonomy (GTDB): domain Bacteria; phylum Pseudomonadota; class Gammaproteobacteria; order Pseudomonadales; family Pseudohongiellaceae; genus UBA9145. The sequence goes on along the minus strand of PCCP01000102.1, from coordinate 5,029 downwards.
TAATCGGGCATCACTTCCAGCACATCATCGAAAGTGGAACCGAGAAAATTAACCAGCGCCAGGATCAGCAGGAGAAAGCTAAGGATTGATGCCAGCAGGCAAACCGGTTTCGGGAAATGAAATCCGGCAAGAGAGATACCGGCGAAAGCGCTGGCGAGTGTATTGATCAGGTACCAAAGGGCGATGGCGATAATCAAAGGCAGCAGCAATGCCTTGCCCACTATCAGCAGATAAAACACCAATACCACGAGCAGCGCGGTGGCTGTGGAGTTGAGAATATTCATCTTACTGCCCTAACCCGGTGAATTTGCCAAGAATATCACATTTTCTTGAGCCTACCCTCATTACGCTGGAGTCAGGCAGATACGGTACCGGCAGTACTGCCTTCAATTCCAAAAGTAGGCCCTGGAGCCATGTTTACGATGCTGGCTTGGTTGAGGATAAGAGGTAGAAATACAACCGGAGTGGTTCTCCACCAATTATTAACCGGCTGTCTGCGCGCCGACAAAACCATAAAGAATTTTTCATCAGAAAGGGTTTTGCCGGATTAGCCGAAGACATACAGGCCCTCGTCACTAACATGTTATCGACGATCCCGGAAAATCGTCACAGCGACTGGTTTTAGAGCGCGGATGCACTTTTCGAAAAACACCGGCAACTCAAACTCAACAATTCATTTACTGAGAAACCGCTACGTGATAAAAATCGGCAGGCTAATCGCAGCAAAAACAAGATCCCGGAAAAATTAATGTCGCAACAGCAGATCCAGGTGAAAATAGCTGGAATTACCGATACCGGATTACGCAGATCGGCAAACGAAGACTATATCGGTTTCGACCAGAATCTGGGCATAGCTGTATTAGCTGATGGCATGGGCGGTCACAAGGCTGGTGGCACTGCGTCCCGCATGGCTGTGGATTCTGTGCTGGAAACCCTGAAAATGCTGATCAGTCAGGAAGCCTCAGGAGCGGTAAGCAGTTCTCAGTTATTGGCCATGGTCTCCAATACAATTACAGACACTAACGGCAAGATTCACCAGACTTCCAGCGTCAATTCGGACTTCAAGGGAATGGGTGCCACCGTGGTAGCGGCCGTGATTAAAGACACTCAGCTAGTTGTAGGCCATGTCGGTGATTCCCGGGCTTATCTGTTCAGAAATAGATTCCTGAGCAGATTAACCAAAGACCACAGCCTGCTACAGAAACTAATCGATAAAGGCTTCTATACGGAACTGGAAGCCAGGACCGCAACCGTAGGCCACGTAGTAACCCGGGCGTTGGGAACCAGAGCAGAAGTCGAGGTAGATGCGGCCCGCCACGAACTGGAGCAACACGATCTGGTCCTGTTGTGTTCGGACGGACTCACCGACATGGTATCTGACAACCTGATCGAGGTCGTACTGCAGGACTGCCGGGACGTGGAGTCGGCGGCACAAATACTGGTCGAATTGGCCAACGAGCACGGAGGCAAGGACAATATTTCTGTCATCCTCGTACAGGTTCAGGCAGGGTCATGAGATGATGGGGTCAGGTCTTTCACTTAACTTTGTTTCAGCAACAGCAGCTTGATCTTCTCGAATGGCCCAAGAATTTCAATCATCACCAGGGTGGATTCCGAATTTAAACTGAAGCGGACGACCAAGCCTACGTCCAGGGCAGCTACGCCCACCTCCTCTCCCCCCAGGAAGACTTTCGATAAGCCAAAATCGAATCCATAACGACGACCGGATATGGTCAGGAAATCATCTTCCAACTCCAGTAGCGCCTCCACCACCCCAGTCTGGGAAAAGGGCGTCACATTCTGAGCATCCGCCAGTGACACCCAACTCAGCAGAGCGGCAATCAACAGGAATTTCAACTTCCTAATCCGACCATTAATAACGGCATGTGAATTTGTCATAACATTTCCTCTATCTCAGCTGGCGCCAGGATTGTCGGCCAAAGGCCTGGTTGCCAACACTAAGCTGAATCACTTCGATAGCGCCACTCGCGCCACTGCCGAATGCAATATCCTGGGCACCATCACCCAGCAAGCTGACACTTGGCATAATACCAAGGTCGGAAGCTCGACCCGAGGCGCTGCTGTCCAGGGTATCATATTCACCATCGTTGTTGAGGTCGAAGGCAGGGAATTCGAGGGCACTGCCATCACGAACATCGAGTTGCATCAGGAAACTGGTGCCGCCGAACGTACATTCTACCGTCGATGGTACCAGGGTCGTGAAGATGACCTTGCCGTTCCTGACGGCGGCATTACTGATCTGACGCTCACCGAAATTGTTGTCGTTAGTGCCACCTTCAATTAGGTCAGGGATCAAGTCCAGCTTCCAACCCATATCCGTGGCCCAGTCGATGGCATTGTCCGATACGTCTCTGAGGGTAAAGGTGGTGTCATTCATCTGGTCGCCATCGGTGTCGAAGGCCTCGGCGAATTGATTGCTGATGCTTTGCTGCAACAAGTCACTGCTGTTGAACGCCGTAAGAACATCCTCGTTCTTATCCCAAATTCCATAGAATGCCTGTGTTGTTTGTCCGACAGAATTGTTGTCAGCGGCTTCCAGGTACTTGCCGGTACCAAAATAGATCATGAAGCCACCCAAATTATTCGGATGAAATGCAGCCTGGGGTTGAGTAGTTATTTGCTGATTCGCCTCCGTGGTAAATAGTGGAGCCGGCTTACCAAAGGCCTCATAGGCAACATCCCAATTTCCTGGATCGCCATTGGTGACATCAAATTTCCACATATTCCCCAGCAAGTCGCCGGCATAGATGTAGTCAACATCCGAGTCGCCATCGGTGTCGATCATCAGTGGCGTGGCCAGACCGTTGGGAGTATCTAACGAACCCGCCTCGGTGTCGATTTTCCTCAGCAAGTTACCGGTTTCCACGTCCACAATATAAAGCACGGCGTGGCCGCTGGTGCTGGCGTTGCCATCTGTCGCGGTGTTGTTGTAACCGTTGCCGAATACGGCGGCCCAGTCACCATCCGCCATCTTCGCCATCTGGGGACGACCATAGGTAAAGCCCAGATCGACATCATCGCCGTCGTCAAATTCCCACAACACGATTTCGTCGGCATTGTTCTCTGCGAAAAAACTGGGATCGGTCACATCCAGGGCATAGATCGCCTGCCCGCCTCCGCCCAGTCCACCTGCCAACACGGTGCGCCACAAGCCATCGGTCGCGCTGCCGGGATCGTCCATGTCATCCAGGAACACGTCGATGATGTTGGCCCCGGCATCCACGTAATAGCGATGAATATAATCCGCTGTCGCCAACTCATCCAGGTTTTGGTACACGGCATTGGGTACGTAAGCAATCAATTCATTGCCGTTGTCGCCATCGAAACCATGTAGCATGCCGTCGTTGGCACCGACATATACGACGCCGGTTCTGCCGGCATTCGCGGTTTTGAAAGCATTGTAGGACTTTTCTTCCAGTGCATCCGCATAACGCCCATTCGGTGCCTGCACATACCTGGGGTCGGAGTGTACGATGTCTCCCAGCACCGTGGTGCGCGGCCGGAATTGCTGGGCCAATTGTCCCTCATTACTCTGATCCCCCCGCAAATAGTCGGCGATATTGTCGCCAAAAGCCTGATTGGCGATGATCTGTCCCGCGACACTCGTGGAAACAGGAAAGGGAGCATTGGTGAGCAGGTGAGCTATCTGGGCCGTACTTATCTCGTCGCTGGCGCTGGGTGCGGTGTAATCGGCGGGAAAGCGGAAGGGTATCCCCTTGCCCTCCACCACACCGCCATCCGGGTTGTCGATATTCGGGTTCCAGGTGATGATTTCCCGGCCGCTGTCATAATTCTGCAGACCGATACGATCGCTGGCATCCCAGCTGGAAGAACTTGCCAGGGTACCATCCAGATTGATATCGATTGCGATCAGCTCCCCAGTCCAGTTTCCACTATCGAAACGGGCCTGGAACAACTTGCTGCCGGCGTTGAGGGAACCGCTGTTGGTAGCGACCGAGGCGGATGAGCCAACCCGGTCGGCGATCTCCAGTAAGGCCGCAGAGATTGCATCGGCTACGCCGCTGGCAGATTGGGCAGAAACGAAATAGCCCTTGCTGTTAAAGGCCGCATGCCATACATCATCGATTTTCTCCGCGTCAGTATTCACCGCTCCGTTGGACCAGGCGCCGTTCTCTGCCAGGGTCGGATTGGGATAAAAATCACCATCGCTGTCGACCAGGTTGCCTTCCACGCCGAAAGCAACGGTAAAGCTCACCATGTGTTGATTGTCATTTGGGTCCAGCAAGGTGGTAGGGACATCATTGGCCAGAGGACTTAAATCCTTGTTATAAAAATAGTGGGCCACATCCGCCAGGGAATCGGTGGCGCCATCACCATCTTCGTTGGCGATTGCTGCCTCCAGCGGCGCGCCACCATTCCAGAATCCATCGGTGAATAGCACCGAGTAATTCTGCTGGCAGGCGGAGAAAATGGGATCGTCATACTGGGCGTAAAAGTCCTCGTAGTAGCGGCCGACGAGTTCCAGTCCACGCCGCAACGGCGTGCCAAAACCCTGCCAGCCATAATTAAACATAGTATTCAGCAGCGCCGTATTATGGTCATCAAAATCTGTGACTGGCTCATCCGGCACTTCCACAAAGAGTACGTTCGAGTCATTGATCAGACTCAGGCCGAACCTGAAAAAATCATTCGAGCTGACGACGTCAGCGATGGCGCCCTTGGCAACAAAGGAACGGCGACGGTGGTACTGGTACCAGTTGGCGACATTTTGTTGAATCTGTGTAAAGGTTCGCCCCCAGGGATCTACTGCGAAGCCACTGATGACACTGAAAGTACGCACGGTACCGAAACAACCCACATAGGGCGGCTCGGCGAAGGCGTCACTACCATTGCAATTACGAAGCGGCTGCATAGTCGCCGCATTGGCGGTAGTGAGAAGATCGACATCCAAATTTCCATTTCTTATTCTGTAGGTGGTATGTGAATCCCACAGATCGATCCGCCCGTTGGCGCCATCGGTGACATTGTCGTTGCCTTGCGCGGTGGC
>PCCP01000101.1 GCA_002731775.1 Gammaproteobacteria bacterium | reverse complement strand
TATTTCAGACTTTACAAAACCGGCAGATAGTTAAACGTGACGGCCCGGCGCGCTTAATGGTGACTAAGCTCCAGATCCTCAAGCACTTTGCGGAAGGGGCAGAGGAACTGTAGGTGCGCGCTGCCGCGCGTCCGCTATAAGGCCGGATTCGGACAGGTGAATTTATGGGCAGTGGGGTTGAAAATTCCCAGGTTGCCCTTACTTATGCCATCTCACGGCAGATTAATCACAGGTTTCCGCTTGCAAGCTGGAATAAACCCATCATCGCCACTACCAAGTAAACTGCACACAATGAACAAGACAGCAAACACAGGCCGATATCTGGAGCTAGCGGCAGCACTAAAAGATGTAAAAAGCTATTTCATCTACGCGGGCGTATTCAGCGCCGCCGTTAATATGCTCATGCTGGTGCCGATCATCTACATGCTACAGGTATTCGACCGTGTGGTTTCCAGTGGCAGCCTGTCGACACTGGCCATGCTCACTCTGCTGATGGTGGCTTTACTGGCCGCCGTCGGTGGTTTTGAGTGGGTGCGCTCGATGATCCTGATCGGCGCCAGCAATCGCATCGAAAAAAACCTGCGTCAACGGGTCTCCGATGCCACCTTCAAGCGTGCCTTGTATAGCGGTGGCATGATGAGCAATTCGCAGCCCCTAAACGACCTTTCTGGTTTACGTCAATTCCTTACCGGCAACGGCTTGTTTGCTTTTTTTGACGCGCCATGGTTTCCAATCTATGTGGCGATAATGTTTATGTTTCACCCCTGGTTCGGGATGTCGGCGATCCTCGCCGGGATAATCATGGTGACGCTGGCCTATACCAATGAAATTGTAACCAGCAAAAAAATGAAGGACGCCAACACCCGGGCTAATCAGGTCAGCGCCCAGGTAAACGGTAGCCTGCGCAATGCCGAAGTCATCGCCGCTATGGGCATGGCCGATGATATTCGCCGGCGACAGGAAAACAGCGCCGACAAGGTGCTACTGCTACAGACCGACGCCAGCAAATGGGCCAGCATTCTCACCAGCCTGTCGAAGTCATTTCGCATGATCATGCAATCGCTGCTGCTGGGCATGGGTGCTTTGCTGGTACTGCGGGGCGATCTTTCTCCGGGCATGATGATTGCCGGTTCGCTATTACTGGGTCGAGCGCTGGCGCCTATAGATATGTTGGTGGGCACCTGGAAGGGCTTTGTCGTAGCCAGAGCGCAATACGATCGACTCGGACAGTTGTTGCAACAAATACCGCAAGACAAGGCAACCATGAGCCTGCCGGCACCCCAGGGCAGACTGACGGCGGAGCAGGTGATGGTAGTCCCGCCGGGCTCCCAGACCATCGTGGTCAGAGGTGTATCTCTGGACTTGCAGCCCGGCGAAGCCCTCGGCATCGTCGGCCCCAGCGCCTCGGGCAAGTCCTGCCTGGCGCGGGCCCTGTTGGGAATATGGCCAACCCACAGCGGCAAGGTGCGTCTCGACGGCGCCGCGATTGCGTCCTGGAACCGGGAGGAGCTGGGGCCTTATCTGGGTTACCTGCCGCAGGATATCGAGTTATTCGACGGCTCCATTTCGGAAAACATCTCCCGTTTTGGCGAGCTCGACTCCGAGAAGATTGTCGAGGCGGCTAAACAGGCGGGCGTTCACGACATGATTCTGCATCTGCCGCAGGGCTACGACACCGTGATCGGAGCTGCCGGCGGTATTCTCTCCGGCGGTCAGCGTCAACGCATTGGCCTGGCACGGGCGGTCTACGGCAATCCGCGCCTGCTGGTGCTGGATGAGCCCAATTCCAATCTCGACGATGCTGGCGAGAGAGAACTGGTAGAAGCCATACACAGAATCAGAGCCCAGGGCTGCACGGTTATTGTCATCAGCCATCGCACCATGGTGTTGAGCAGTATGGACAAGATGCTGGTCATGAAAGAAGGTGCGGCGGTAGCCTATGGCCCTAAAGATCAGGTGTTTGCCAGCTTGATGGCCCCATCTGCAGAGCAAAAATCCGCCACTGCCTAGCGCCGTGAGATAAAAACTTATGAAGCACCCAGTTGCAATGACTAAACAGAGAAAAAAACAGTGACCGCAAGCCCTGACAGTCACAATAATCTGCCCGTTTCGGCGGTGGTCCAGACTGGCCCGCAGATACAAACCAGCATAGACACACCGATGCGTGTGGGTCTGCTGATCTTATTCCTGGTGTTCGGCATATTCGGTGTATGGGCTGCCGTGGCGCCCATTGAGGGCGCTGCCCACGCGCCGGGAATTGTTGTGGTCAAGACTTACAAGAAACTGGTGCAGCACCTGGAGGGTGGTATCGTCAGCGAAATTCTGGCCCAGAACGGTGACTATGTTAGCGCTGGAGAGCCATTGCTGATTCTGGATAACACCCAGCCCCTGGCACAACTGGAGATTACTAACAGCCAGTTTGTTGCCCTCAAGGCGATTGAGTCACGGTTGATCGCCGAGCGTGACGAGCACAGCGCAGTGATTTACCCGGACAGTCTGACCCGGGGCGAACTTAACGGCAGTGAAGAAATGAGTGCGCAAACCCAGATTTTCCAGGCCCGCAAGGCGGCCAATGAGGGCGCCATCGAAGTGCTGGAGCAACGCATCGAACAGCTACAGTCAAAACGGGTGGGCCTGCATGCGCTGAAGACCAGTAAAGAAACATTGGCGGCTTCCTATGCTGAGGAGCTGGTGGACGTTCGAGAGTTGCTAAGCCAGGGTTTTTCCGACAAGACCCGGGTGCGGGAACTGGAGCGATCTCATGCCTTATCGAGTGGCGAAGCGGCGGAACTAACCGCCAGCATTTCAACCACCGAGATCGAGATCGGTGAAGCGCGTCTGCAAATTCTGCAGCGTAGGCGGGAATTCCTTAATGAGGTGGTAAACCAGCTAGGAGAAACCCAGACTAATCTCAAAGATGTGCTGGAACGCACCACCGCCTTGCGCGATATAGTCAGCAGGACTGTGGTGAGGGCTCCGGCGGCAGGCGTGGTCAACGGCATGCAAATCCATACGGTTGGCGGTGTGGTCGGCCCCGGCCAGCCGATCGTCGATATCGTGCCACAGACTGAAGAGCTCATCATCGAGGCCCGGGTCTCGCCGCTGGACATCGACCGGGTGACGGAAGGCCAGTCAGTTATGATCCGTTTTTCCAGCTTTGGCAGAGGCTCCGTGCCGACTATTTTCGGTACCGTGCTTAACCTCTCCGCCGACGCCCTGTTAGATCAGAATACCGGCGCCTCCTACTACCAGGCCCGCATCGAAGTAACAGCCGAAGGAATTGCAGATCTGGGCTCTCTGACCCTGATGCCGGGCATGCCGGCAGATACCTTCATCGCTACCGGCGCACGGACTTTCCTGCAGTATCTTTTCAAGCCACTTACCAATGCGATGGCTCGCAGCTTTATCGAAGACTAGGCGCTATGAAGAAGAATTCTATCCTGCCCGTGTTCGGACTCAGCCTGGTCTGCTGCTGGTCGGCCCTGGCGTACACTGCAGAATCCTCACCAGCTACCGGTATCGGCGAGGTAATTATCGGTAGAACCCTGGAGGACTTTTTCACCGCGGCTATTAACTATAGTCCGCAACTGAAGATTGCCGAGGAAGAGCTGAACATCAGCTCGGCCCGTAACAGAGCGGCCAAGGGCTTGCTGCTGCCACAGCTAAATGCCCGTGCCAGCAGGTCGGACAATAAACAGCAAGCGCTGGACCAAACCCTGAGATTTGATGGAGAGCGCTACTCCCTGCAACTGACCCAGGTGCTGTTCAACTGGGAGGCCTTCCTGGCTCGCAGCCAGGCCTCCCTGATAGAGGATCAGCAAGAAGCCAGGTACTTCGCGCAGCTTTCCTGGCTGCTTACCGATGTCGCCGAGAAATATTTTGCTGCCCTGCAGGCCGATGATGCCTATGAATCCATCAGCTCCGAGCTGGATGCCATAAGCAATCAGCTAAACCAGATCCAGAGTTTCTATGACCTGCAGCTGGCTCAAATCACAGATTTGTATGAGGCCCAGGCCCGCCTCGCCGCGGTACAGTCGGCAGCGCTTGAACTGCAAAGCCAACGCGCACTTAGCCGTGAAGCCCTGCGCTCTGTCACCGGTGTCGCCGTTGGTCGTCTGTATCAATTGGGCGAATCTGCGGAGGCGCCAACTGTCATTAACAATATCGAATACTGGGTGCAGCAGGCGCGCTCGAGCAACCAGATGATCCTGGCCAGCAGATTTGCCCTGGAAGCCGCCAATAAAGGCGTCTCGGCGAAGCGCGGCGCTTATATGCCCCAGGTCTCATTCATCGCCCAACAACAGGACTCGAACCTGGGCTTCGATAATGTCCTCATCAACCAGACTGATTCCACCTATTTTGGTGTAAATATTTCAATTCCGCTCTATGCCGGTGGCAGAAACCGGGCGGCGGTGAGTGAAGCCGTTAGCCGCTACAGTATTGCCGAGAATGAACTGCGGCAGATACAACTGGATGTCGGCGAAAATACCCGCCGGGCATTTCTCCAGGTCAAATCCAGCGAACTCCGGACCCAGGCAGCCGAAAGACTGGTGGAATCCACCGTGCTTTCCGCCACCGCAATGCAACAGGGTTTCGATCTGGGGACGGTGTCCAGTGTCGATGTACTCAATGCACTACGTGATCAGTTTTCGGCCGAGAGAGACCTGCAGCAAACCCGCTACGAGCACATTAAGTACTACTTAATGCTAAAGCGGGAAGTCGGCAGCTTGTCCGCCGATGATTTGCTGGAAGTGGGTAACTGGCTAGTGGCTCCCACGGAATAATTCGGCCAGCATGTCAGATCTACAACGGATCACCTCTCAATACATCGAAGATGAAGACCGCATCCGCCTCACCGGTGCGGTTGCAGCCGGCACTACCGAGGTATTATGGCTCACTCAACGCCTGCTCATCCGTGTCATCAATCACCTACTGCAATGGCTTGAGCAACAGTCCACGGTTGCCGCACCCGATGCGCTCAAAGATGGTCAGGCGACGGACTTAGTGCAGGGCTTTGCCCAGCAGGCTGCCAGTGCGGAAATGCAGTTGCAGCCGCCGGTGCAGAGCCAGGGGGATGAGCAGGCGTGGATCGTGAGCTCGGTCGACATAAGCAGGACCGCGCAAGCGGTAAAACTGAACTTTAAAGGTCGAAACGGAGAACTGGCTGCCTTGACCCTGGAAACCCAGCAGCTGCGGCAATGGCTTGCGATCATTCACCAGCTCTGGCAAGGGGCGCAGTGGCCGCCGGCGATCTGGCCACAGTGGATGCAAGAGTCCGACGGACCGGGTACCGACAAAGGGGCGGAGACAGGGTCAGACACCGCCGTTCACTAGCCCGGAATTCGATACATCTCTATCACTTTGCGCGTCACGTCATGCAGAGCGCCAGTGAGCTGCTGCGGAGTAAATTCAAATAATCCCTCTGCTTGCCTGACGCTCGCCGCTAAAGTAAAGGTGCGGGTCGTATTCAGCGCCTGCACCAGCTCCGGATAGTTATTCTGACCATTTTGACTGACATAGACGGCCATGGCCTGGGCCTTGATTGCGCGCTGTGCGCTGATGTCAATCAAGCGATTCACCGGACTCTGAACGCAGATCTCGTAGGCGAAAGCCGCCGGTGGCGCATCCAGACTCTGCAGTGCAGCCCAGACCAGCTGTGCAGTCATGCGATGATCCGGATGCAGCTCCAGCAGGCCCGGAAAGAAGACACTGGCCGGTGCCAGTTCTGCAATAAGCTGAGCGATTTTCTGCAGCACGCGGGAACTGTGAACCAGGCCCCGATCTGGTTCCGACCACCACTGCAGAGTATTTACTCCCAGCAGATTTGTCGCCTCGCGGGCTTCTCTTTGCCGCACCTTAATCAGGTCGGGAGCGTCTCCGCCCAGCGCCCCATCGGTCACTATTAGGACGTGGGTGTCCAGGCCCTGCTCGCTGGCTTTGGCTAGAGAGCCCCCCATACCAAAAGTTTCATCGTCGGCATGGGGTGCGAAAACCAGCCAGGGGCCCGGTGGCAACGGTGAAACTTCATAGGGGATTAGTTGATTTTCTGCCACTACCGGTTGCTGCATTTCCAGGAACCCAATCGCTTGCCAATTTCAGATGATTCGGAGACGACGCAGTGCGCCACCAAGGCCTTATACTTTCACGCGTTGAGAATGTTACCATTTAATTTTCCCGAGTAATCGACTGTAGATGACAATTTCTCTGTTACGTCAATGGATATTGACGCCCATTAGCAACTACCGACTCTTTCACAATTTCACCAAACAGGATTTTTTTGGTCAATTTGCGGCTTCTATCGGTGGCTTCCTCTGGCTGTTTCTGACTCCGGTTGTACAAATCATTACCTATGCCTTCGTGTTCAGGTTTGTGTTCGGTATCCGCGGCCCGGAGGAATTTGGTGAGGCCAGCTTTGTCATCTTCATGGTCATCGGCTATATGCCCTGGTTCGCCTTTGCCGATGCCGTCAGCAAATCACCGGGGCTGCTGCTGGAAAAAGCCCCGCTGATAACCAAGGTCATGTTTCCGACCCAGATCATCCCGGTGGTGGGGACACTGGTGCCCTATTTGACCCATGGGATTGGTTTCGGCGTGCTGTTGCTCTATCTGGCCGTTAGCGGTTATCTGTCCTGGCAGTGGCTATGGCTGCCCCTGGTTTTCTTTTTCCAGTTTTTATTCACCATGGGCCTGGTCGCGGTTCTATCGGCGCTCTGTGTTTTCCTGCGTGACCTGCAACAGCTGGTAGGCTTGCTGGTTTTTATCTGGTTTTTCCTGACTCCGATCGTCTACCCCATCAGTATGATCGACAACGAGTCGATTCAGTTTCTGTTCCTGTTCAATCCCATGCACAGCTTTGTGAATATTTATCGGCAAGTGATATTGCTGGACCACTTGCCTCTCACCAACTTGCAGATCATTATTCCGCTTTCCCTGCTAAGTTATCTTGGTGGCGGCTGGTTTTATATGCGCATTAAACATGCCTTCGGGGACGTATTATGAGCCCGGAGCAGGCGGCGCCCAGAATTTCGGTAGAGGGTCTATTTAAGGATTTCAAGATTTATGCACAGCCGCAGGATCGCCTGATCGAGTTATTTCTGGGCAAGCCAAGGCACGATGTTTTCCATGTACTAAGCGATATATCTTTTGCCGTACCCAGTGGCAAAAGTCTTGGCATCATCGGCGTAAATGGTGCCGGAAAATCTACCTTGCTAAAACTGTTGGTCGGCACCTTGCAGCCCACCGGTGGCAATATTTCCTTACACGGCCAGGTAGCTGCTTTACTGGAGCTTGGTGCCGGCTTTCATCCTGAATTCACCGGCCGCAAAAATATTTTTCTCAATGCCTCCCTGCTTGGAGTGCCTGACGAAAACATCGAACAGCTGGAAGCCGACATCATCGAGTTTTCCGAGCTCGATTATTTTATTGATCGGCCGGTCAAAACCTATTCTTCAGGCATGTATGTGAGGCTGGCTTTTTCTATCGCCACCATGGTAAGACCCGACATTCTCGTTATCGACGAGGCACTCTCTGTCGGCGACATGGCCTTTCAAAAAAAATGCGTGCAACGGATGAACGAATTCCGCGAACAACAAAAAACCATGGTGTTCTGCAGCCATTCCATGTTTCACGTGCAGGAACTCTGCGACACGGCGATCTGGCTGGACCAGGGCAGAATCAGGGAGATGGGGGACAGCGACAAGGTAGTGGGCCATTACGAGGATTACTGCTCCAACAAAAAGGTCTATCACAGCATCCGCGAAGACATTCCCGAGGAGCTGAAACAGACAAATGCCGATTCCAAAGTGGAAGGAAAAGTTCAGGATTGCAAAATAAATTCGCTGTCGGTGAAATCGCTAGCGGGCGAAGAGCTGACATCGATCCCAGCATTAAGCGATATCGTTTTGGAAATGGAAATAGAAGTATTGGTCGATGGCATGGAAGGCAATTTTGGTTTTGCCTTTATGAAATCCGCCGAAGAGCCGATTGCTTCATTTCTTACTACCAGTATTGATGACATCGAAAAGGGCCCGTTCCACAGGGGTGACAAGATCACCGTTGCCTTGACGGTGAAAAATATGGCGATGAGAGTGGGAGAGTTTTATGTACTCGGTGGACTGGCGGACAAGAGTGGCTTGCTCTGGTATGAAACCAAATTCAGCAAACTGAAACATATTGATGCCAACAAGGGTGTTGGCCCATTGATCATGCAGTCAGAATGGTCAGTAAATCAGCCACAACAACAATCGGGTCGCTAGCAGCTTGTTGAAACGATCTGAGCCGAGTGCAAGACGAGGCAAGACCTGGCGAAAAAGCGGAGTTTACAGGTAGTAAATACGCATTTTGAGCCATAGCCTAACGCAGTATTGTGCCGGCTGAGAGTTTTTCAACAGCCTGCTAGTACTGGAACAGGTAGTCTGCTTCCGCCACGCGCGGCGGCGCCGTATCGGGCAGTCGCCCATAGGGATCAATCTTATAGATTCGAGGCAGGTTGTTGTAATTGCGCACCTCTACGATTTCCATGTAGGACTGGGTTACCGGGTCGGGATTGGCGAACTCATCTTCTTCGCGCATTTCCAAATAGTCGGCGTTTTCGATTTCAATTTCCCGGTAGACAAAAATCGAGTAGATATTGGATGTATTGTTGCCAACCCAGGCGGATAGCTCCTGCATATTTTCGAAAGGGACAATGCCGCCGATCTCTGCGCGATCCTGAATGTCTTCTATTTCCCGGTAGGCCAGAATGTTTTCGATGAGCTCATCATCGAGTCCTGGCAAAAGGCCCATCGCTTCCCTGCTGGCCAGATTCAAATTGACCGTGCGGGTGTTGCCGTAGATGGTGAAAGCCGCATCCAGGTTAATGCCCTCCAGTAACTCGGTGAAGCCGCGAATGTGCAGGATCTCTTCGACCGTATCCAGTTCGGGGTTGTTGCGAGGCGTGTAAGACTGATCCAGAGATTGATAGTAATCTTTCTCCGCGCCGTTCAGACCTTCCAGGTCATTGAGGTCGGTCCAGTCGGTCCAGGCCGCCAACAGGTCCTGTACTTGCTCCCGGTCTGCGTCTTGCCCGCCCAGTCTTTTCTCGATAAGCAACTGCATATTGCGCCGCGGAATACGGTTGAGATTGATCTTGCCGGCATGGTCGTATATTCGCACCACCAGCGCTTCATCGGTAGGGTAGCTTAAGCTTAAAACCTGGCCGTTGAAGCGATAGGCCGGGGTCCTGATTTCTCCCTCATCGGTCTCTTCCAGGGTTTCTCCGACCGGACGGGGCATTCTCTCCAACATCAGTTCCATCTCCGCCTGACTCACTGCCCCCATCAACTGCGGCCAGCGGGAACTGGCTTCCTGGTTATGCAGGGCCGTCTTGGCGGATAGTCTGACCTTGCTGGCCATGGCAGTTACCAGCACCGTCAACAGCACGGCTGTCCACAGCACAATAATTATGACCGAGCCCGATTGATGTTTTCCGGTTTTGCTCATCATAGTCCCTGTTGCAAGCCCGTATTCGGTCTGATGGAGCGATGTGAGTTATTGCGAATTCGAGCGACAATTTCCAGCACTTCCCGGTCCCTGTCTGCGGGTTCGAACCTGACATAAACCGCCAGGGGTAATCCCAGAAAGTCCTCCGCCTCCCAGTCATTTCGCCAGCGCTTGCTCTCGTCCAGTTCTTCATACAGATAACTGAACTGCGCCGAGTAACCAGGCAGAATCAGGCGTGGCACGCTCAGACTCAAGCGCTCAGAAGGATTGTCACTGTAGGCCGGCGCCAATGCCAGGTAGACACCTTCGGCATCGACATTGAAAAGCTCCCAACTGGTCAATCCCGGCGTGCGCTGAGGCGAAACCGCCGACACCCAGCTGACAAAATCATCTTCGCCGGTGAAGTATATCTGCCGGCTAAGCGTATCTTCATTGGTATAGCTGTGAGGAAACGCCCCCTGCAACGCCCGATCGATCTGCAATATCGCCACGGCGTCATCGAGGTTTGCATCGAGCCTGTCCGAATTACGGTTCCAGTCCTCGGCGACGATGTAGACACCGGCACTGAGCAGGCCCAGCAGCATGCCGGTCAGTGCCAGCGCCAACATGACCTCGATTAGCGTGAAACCGGACTGCGCACGTGAATTTTTCATATCAATATTTTGTCAGTCACCGCGCCAGCTCCAGCTGTATCCATCGACTGCCTGTTATGATTATGTCTCGATCCGAATTCAGAATTTCATACTCTTCCAGGGTGTAGGTGCTGGCCTGGGTTTTGCGCACAGGTTCTTCGAGTATGTCTATCGATCGAATTTCCAAACTGTCATCTTCGAGTATGGGCTCGACGTCGACATATTCATCTTCCAGCAATGCAAAGTTGGTGGCGGCGCGCAGGCGCGTAGCTTCGATCAAGCTGGCCTCCGAGCGCCATGTTAGCTGTTTGCTGCCACCGAGCAGTGAAAACAGGCTGCCGAGCACGAAGCCGGTAATCGTCAGGGCGACAATAACCTCCAGTAGTGTGAATCCCGCCTGCTTGTGCTGTCTAATCAATAACTTCGCCATCCTCATCCAGGTCCTGTGTAGTCACTCTGCCGGTAAACGGATTAACAGATATGTTCAGGTTCTGCGAATCCTGGGAGAACAACAGGATGCCGCCGGTGCTGCCGCCTTCGGGATAGAATGTGATTTCGATTTTGTCTTCGACTTCGATTTCGACTCCGGTGCTGTCCCGATAACGCACCGTGGTCCCATAGCTGTCCCATCGACCCACGCTGTTACGCGAGGCAGTGCCGGTGCGTGGATCTTCGACAGTGAAGAAACTGGCGGTGCTGGGCTGGCCGCTTACAACCGCAATGCGGCGGGAATAATTCAGCAGGGAAACTGCCTGGTGTACCTGGGCACGAAAAGATCGGGATTCCAGTCCGCCCAGATTCGGCACCACCAGAATACTGGCCATACCAAGAATGGTGAGGACCAGTAACAACTCCAGCAAGCTAAAGCCGGCAGATCGAGAGTAAGTCTTGCCACCGACAGCCTTAGAGTCCGATATCGGCGTCATCATCCTCGCCGCCTCGCTCGCCGTCCGCACCATAGGAGATCAGGGTAAAATCCCGGCTGTCAGCATCATAGGCATAGTCATTTTGCCAGGGATCCTGCGGTACGCCACGCCGCAAATACGGTCCGTTCCAGGAAGCACGGCCGGATTCATTTGTCATCAACCCCTCCAGGCTATCCGGGTACTCGCCCACATCCAGGCGATAGATATCCAGCGCTGCTTCCAGGGTAGATATTTCAGACATTGCCACATCCCGCATTGCCCCCGCCTGCTGTCTAAACAGATTCGGGGCTACCATGGCTGCGAGCATGGCTATGATTGCCATCACCACCAGAATTTCGATAAGGGTAAACCCTGTCTGCCTGTTTGCTGCATATTGAATATTCATCTCTACGCCCTTTGATTAACCTCAGAACGGTTTTACAGCCCTGTGGTTTCAAATAATTCTTCGACCATCTCAAACCTTCCCAGGATCTCAGCATACTGCGGACCAGCCCCGGCGTTCAGATCCATCACTTCCGGTCGAATCACGATAAACAGTTCGCGACGTTCCTGGTTTTGCTGCTGATAGGAAAATAGGCCGCCGATTCCCGGTAACCGGTTAAGCAGGGGAACACCGGTGTTGAGATCTTCCATGACGGTTTGAATCAAGCCTCCGAGGACAACATTTTCTCCGTCTTTGACCACCACTGTAGTACTAATTTCCTGATTATTGAACACCGGATTGTTGTTGACGCCGGAGGCGCCGTTGTCGACAGATGACAACTCCTGCCTGATGATCATGTTGACGATGCCGTCATCATTGATCTGAGGCGTAATGGATAAGACGATTCCGGTATCACGGTATTGGATATTGGACGTGGCCTGGCCGCCGACGCCAATGGTTTGTCCCTGCTCAACCGGCACCTGTGATCCAATCTGAATCTCGCCTTCCTCATTATTCGCTACGGTCAGGGACGGTCGTGCCAGCAGCCTGACTTCGTTATTGACTGCAATCGCCTCCAGGGTGGCTTCCACTCTGGCCGCGCCATCGAGGAAGGTCTTGTTAAAAAGCAGACCACCAAGCGCCGGTATGAAATCAGTGCTGGTCTGGGTAGAGGTTGGATTGGAAACGGGTTGATCGGCAATACGGGACCAGTCCACGCCGAAGCGAGTATCATCGGTCAGCGTAATCTGCGCAATCACGGCATTGATCATTACCTGCAGCGGCACCGCATCCAGTTGACTGATAATCGTCAGCAATTGTCGGTATTCCCGGGCCGTACCCCTGATCAGTAAACTGTTGGTGGCCTCATCTGCCACGATTTTAACCGACAGGTTTGCCGACACCGCTGCAGGACCTGAGGGAATGAATTCAGTCGGCGCGCCAGCGTCAGCTTCTCCGCGGATACCATCCTCTGCAGCCGCCAGTTGAGGAGTCAGCTCGTCGCCCTCCTCAAACACGCTGGAGAGGGTCTCTGCCAGGCTGATAGCATCCAGATTCCTGACCCCGTAGCGAAACAATTGTTCAACCTGTTCCTGGCTATCGGCGTCGAGAATATTTATCCAGCGATTGATCTCATCGAAGCCCCGGGTTGCCGGTGCGGTTACCAGGATTGCATTGATGCGTTCGATGCCTTTGACTTGATAGGAAGGATTCGGCCCCTCGATGAGGACAAGTATTTCCGTCAATTCCGTTGCCACCTCTTCGGCATTGGCATTGATCAGCTGGAACAATTGAATGCCCTGGTTTGCAAACGGGTCGGCATCGATCAGCAACAATAATTGATTAAGCCGTAGCAACTGCGATTCGCTACCGGATATCGCCAGTATATTGGTGTTGGTCAGCCGCGTGACGGCACCATCGGGTTCCAGCATCGGGCTTAACACATCGATGGCGGCCTGGCTTGAAACATGGACAAGGGGGGTGATCTGCATTATCCGGGCGGCACTGCCATCACCCAGAGTCTGGGCAGTGACAATTTCGGCAGGCAGCCCCGAAGCCAGCTTTCTGGCATTATAGATGTTACCGATTCGTTGCAGGACAATGCCTGCGTCTGCAGTGAGCAGGCGAATGAGAGGCCAGATATCTTCCCTTGCCAGGGGTCGGTCCTGGGCCGTACGAATGCTGATTTTGTCGGCGATGCTGGGGTCCATGACAATGGAGATATCCAGTGCATTCGCCAGCTCTTCCAGTACCAGTTGCAGCTCCACCTGTTCATAGTTCAATTCAACGACGTTATCGCCTGCTACTACCACAGGTTCTGGAACCTGTTCCCGGAAACCGGGGAATTCAATGGCCTGGCCGTTTCTGTCGATCTCATCGATAAGCGCCTGTTGTACTGACGCATCGACACCAGCGAGTACCGGGATGCTGGTTGGCTCTAGCCGATTGCCCCCAACCGTTACCCGGGTTGTCACCACCGGTGCTGTTGAAACCGCTGCGGCCGCTGCCGGACGCTGGGTTTCCAGGACCGCACAAGAAGACAGCGCCAGCATGATAGTGGGCAGGGCCAGTGACTTCTTTAGCACGTGCCTGGTAATCCTTGAGTTCACAATAGTCTCTCCGATTGAGCAGGAGCCTCTGTTCAGGTCGATGACCTGAGTCAGTGGCTGCCTAAAATTCCACCGCATTCATACTGAATACGGCGGACAACATAGTAATTGTTATGCCACCAACAGCGATGGCCAGAAAAAGAATCAATGCAGGTTGCAGGGCAGATACCAGTGCCGCCATCTGATTACGGACATAATTATCAAAGGTCCCTGCTAATTTGAGCAGGATGCTCGCCGTTCTTCCCGATTCTTCACCCACCGCAATCAGTTGGTGCAGCAAGGTAGGAAACTGGCCAGTTTTCTCCAGGGAAATTCCCAGCCCCGCCCCGCCACGAACATCTTCTTCAACTTGCAGCAGGTGCCTGGTAATTACGGAATTGGAGATGACTTCTCTCGCTACCCTGAGCGCCCTGATCAACGGGATGCCGGCTCCCAGCAGGGCGCCCAGGGTTCGTGCAAAAACGGCGCAGTCTTGGTAGAGAATCAGGGTGCCCATCATCGGCAGGGAAAGAAGAAATCCGTCTTTTTGTAGTTTGGTGGCCGCCTCCCTGTCCATCCGTTTCCACAAGAAAACAACAAACACCACAAGGAGGATGAAAAACAATCCATAGCTCTGGATAAAGCCGCTAAGCGACAGCAGAAAGGCCGCTGCCGGGGGAATCTCCGTGCCGGCGTCTTCGAACATTGCGGCGAACTGGGGGATCACGAAAACCAGCAGCAGCACCACCGATACCACACCCGTAACCAGTAACACGATGGGGTAAATCATCGCAGAAATTATATCTTGTCGGGTCTTGGCGCTGGTTTCCAGAAATTCAGCCAGATCTGGCAGTAACTCATGCAGTATGCCGCCTTCTTCACCCGCTCTGACGATATTGATGTACATCCTGGAGAACACCGTCGGATGGCTATCCATGGCGTCAGCCAGGCTCTTGCCCTCTTTCACATCACGCAGCAGGCTCAGCACCAACTCCTGCATCGATGGCGCTTCGGTGATGCCTTCCAGCAGTCGTAAGGCTTTGTCGAGAGGGACTCTGGCTTCAACCAGGGTACACAGACCATTGGTAAAATCCAGCAGGTCGGCGTGGGAGATTTTTTTCCTGGCGCGCCAGCTGGTGCCGGCCCGGGTTTGCTGAATCTTTACCGGTGTGAGGTTTTTCCCTTGCAGAATCCTGATGGCTTCACGCTCGGAGTCCGCACTTAACTGGCCACTTTTAACCTTGCCGGCGACATCGAATGCCTGGTACTTGTAGTACATTGTGCTCATAGCGCTCTGGTAACCCGCACCACCTCTTCCGGTGTCGTCATGCCCGCCCTGAGTTTCTCCAACGCATCCTGCCGCAACGTGGTCATGCCTTCCTCGATAGCCTGTTCGCGGATGATGTTGGCGTCGGCCCCGGACGCTATGTGGTGGCGGATGGCGTCGCTCATTAACAGCAATTCGTAGAGACCGACCCGCCCCCGGTAGCCGGTATTGCCACAGAGATCACAACCACTGCCGCGAGTGATATGCGGGCAGAAGGCCTTTTCTATTTCCAGAACCGTGGCTTCATCGTCACTCAATTCATGCTGTTGCGCACAATCGGGGCAAATTCGACGCACCAGGCGCTGGGCCTGGATTGCCAACAGGCTGGAACTGATCAAGTAGCCTTCCACCCCCATATCCTGTAAGCGGGTGACCGCCCCTGCGGCGTCGTTGGTGTGGAGAGTTGAAAATACCAGGTGGCCGGTAAGCGCCGACTCGATCGCGATTTCCGCGGTCTCGTGGTCACGAATCTCACCCACCATCAGCACATCCGGATCCTGTCTGACGATCGAGCGCAGCCCGGTGGCGAAATTTAAGCCGATGCTGGAGTTGGCCTGGATCTGGGTAATGCCATCGAGCTGATATTCGACCGGGTCTTCTACCGTAATTATTTTTTGTTTCTCGTTATTAATCTTCTCTAATGTGGCGTACAGGGTCGTGGTTTTGCCGCTACCAGTAGGACCCGTTATCAGGATCATGCCGTGGGGTTGATTGATCAGGCCGAGGTAGTGTCGCAGCAGAGACGCGGGCATCCCCAGTTGCTGCAGACTCACCGTGGTGTCACCGCGGTCCAGGATTCTAAGTACTACGGATTCACCATGTACGCCAGGTAATGTGGACACCCGCATGTCCAGGTGCTTGCTGCCAATCTGATAATTAATGCGGCCATCCTGAGGCAATCTCTTCTCACCAATATCCATCCTCGCCATGAGTTTTAACCTCGAGGCTACGGCAGTGTGGATCCTTATCGGCATGCGCTCTATGCGGGCCATGATGCCATCGACCCGGCATCTGATATCCAGATGCGTCTCATTGGGCTCAAAATGAATATCGCTGGCATTCAAATCTACCGCTCGCGCGAACAAGTGGTTCACCAGGCGAATGATAGGCGCTTCGGAGGCGAGATCTTTCAGCTCCTCATCATCTTCAAATCCCGATACGAATATTTCATCTTCCGTGGCTTCCATCTGTGGCGATAATTCCGCGCGCCAATGTTTCATCATGCGTCTGACTTCGTCGTCGCTGGCCAGATTAAACCGCAGCAGTTCTCTGCTAATAAATCTGATCTTTGCCCTCAGCTCGATGGCAGGGAGCTGCTGGCAAATGAGTTTCCCACTGTCCATAAAATCCCGGGCCGGAGCAATTCCCTCAGGTTCCAGTAGCTGACTGAATAATGGCAGTGTCATTGACTGATAAGACATCAGGTTTTCATCTCCGAGGGTTCGCCTAAACTACCGTGAGCCAGCAACATCGGAGGCTCCCAGGCCCTCGTTGCGGGCAAAACCGACGACCGTAATCGATCCATTGTATTGATTTCGACTTCGATTCAAACTGAAGTCGGTAACCCATAACTGGGGCACGGAAGTTTCAAGTTTTTTCAGGAAATCTATGGTGTTGCCATCTTCCGAGGTTCGGAATGACATCTCCTGGCTTATCAACAGCCATCCCTCCGTATCCAGCCGATCTGCCAACCGAGTCGAGCTCACGGTAATTCCGGAGTCTCGGGCGTGCTGGGATATCACGCGCTGGATGTTTGCTTCGATAATAGCAACGGTGCCGCCGCTAAATATTTGGGCTTCCAGTTGTTGCGCCATGGTTTCAACTTCGAGGCGTCGCTCACGCCATAGCAACATGTCTTCAATCAGGCGCTGCTCCCTCGAGATATCGAGCTGCACACCTTCAATATTTCCCTGACGCTGTTGGTAGAGATCGCGAAGCGCGGGAAAACCACTGCTGGCAGCGAAGATAACTGCAACCGCCGCAGCCAAAATCAGAATGTTTTTCTCTCTGGCGGAAATTTCCATGGCTTTAGCTAAGGCTTCCTGTCCGTCTCAATTGGGGGCCCCGCTGAACAATGGCATACAGTCTCTGGCCTTCAGCTCACGCAGGGAGCATATGCCATTGTTCAGCGGTGCCTTAATCATTTGGAAAGTAACGCACCATGTACGCCTCAAAGTTCACTGCGCCGAGACGCAGATCTATGTAGTATCTGCTGTTATTGGTGGCTCGGGAAAAAACTACTTCGGTAAACGAGGGGTTCTGTTCCAAGCTTTCCAGTAACGCCTGGGGCTCTGTGCTGGTACCCTGAATCTTGATTAGTCCATCGCTGATCTCCAGGGAAGACAGACGCTCGGGGCTTAAAACGCCTTGTAGTGAAAACATTGCCTCTCTAACACCCTGGTCCGGGAAGTCGTTGATCGCCCCCCATTCATTTTCAAAATTGACGACTATGGCCTGATCTTGTCTTGGCTGGGCAGACATTTCCCGTTGTATATCGAGCCTTGCAGTGAAACTTCGCAGCTCGAATGCTTGCAATATAAACGGCGTCGCCGATAACAACACTGCGAAGCCGATGATGGCGGCAGCCAGCAGCAGCTGTTTGCCTTTTTCTATGCGTTTCCTTGCTTGCAGCGCGCCCAGGGGAAAGAGGCTGTAGTGCTGATGGCTTTTTTTATCCGTTAGTTCAAAAAAATCTTCAAGCTTATCCAGTTGCCGAATTTTCTCAGCCTGAATAGAACCAATAAGCTGTTGCCACTGCTCGGTAAAATCCTGTTGTTCGAAATCTATATTGTTGACATGTAACCAGCGTTTGACGATACCAGCCTTGAGCAAGACTGCGGTTTTACTCTCCTCGTCGGAGTCGATTAACAGGGTGTCATTATCTGACTCCCGCGCAGCCAGTGCCCGCGGTTTAACGGCAGCGAGAAATAGACCCTGGCGCGCAAAAGCATCGAAGAATTCCGCGATTCTCGAACTCGCCATCCATAAGGCGATATGGCCGTCGGCGTTGGCCACCGATGCCGGGTTTACAGCCAGAGATACACCCCCCTCATAAGCAGGCAGTAATGAATCGGCCTGCAATTTTAGCGCAGAGATCAGGTTCTCCTTCGAGACCCCCGGCAGTTCCAGAGTAGTTGCTACAAATTCAGATGCGGGCAGTAACAGCAGAATTGAATGGTCTTTTTTTTCGGAGCCGAGAAGGGCCTTGCTGGCGATCGCGATTAGATCTGCGTCACTTGCCTGCCCGTTTTCAGAATCCTCAAGACTCGTAAGCTTGCGGCTCTGAAGATGCACTACACAGCCGTCGCGCACGAGGATGGTGGCGTCTACCTTCTCAAGCAAGGCACGCCTGGGTCCGCCTTCCAGCAATTGTCGAATTGCTGCAGGCAGGAAGCCCAGAATCTGTTGCTGTAGTTGCGCCATACCGAGTCATCGCCTGGCGGTTGTCGACAGCAAATCCCGTCTACAGGATTGTCGTCGAGCCAGTATTGATAGTTATTTACGTCTCTGCACTAAGACTGGATTATCGGCAAAATAGTTTGATCCGGCACCGCTAAATGTCGGAAATTCCGTGCTTTTTTACTACTGCGGCTAATCGATACGACCCCGAGTGTGAGCCAATATGTTGCCCGCCAGCAGCGCCTTGGGGGAGTGATGTTGACCAGGGCGCCACTGACAGCAGCGAGACTCGGAATCAATGGACCCGGGGACCTCGGTCTGGTTGGATTACTTTGGATGTAGGCATGGGGCCTCGGAACAAGACCCGCTGACGGCAACTCAGATCGGCGCACCGGCGCTGTGCCAACTACTCTGCGGTCCTGGCGAGCAGGCGCAGCTTCTTCGTTGCAGAAGAAATCGAGCTGCCTTAGGTGCGCTTGGCAGCCCGGTAGCGGGGGCTACTCGCCGGATGACCGCAGGCTTGCACGCTCTTTTTCTACAAGAAAATCAACGACTTCCAGCATTTCTACCTGGGTTGTAACATTCTCTCCGGTAGTGATGAGGTATTTGCCATTGACGATCATATTGGGAGTGCTGCGGATCTCGTAATCCTGCATGCGTTTTTCAGCCTGGTTTACCTTGGTCCTCACGGAAAAAGAATTAAAGGCCGATTCGAAGTCAGCTTGGGAGACTCCGTGCTCGGCGAATAACTCACCAATTTGGCGCTCATTCTGCAGCCGGTTACCTTCGAGATTAATCGCTCTGAACACAGGCTCATGTAGTATTTCGAGGGCATCGAGGGCATCTGCTGCATAGTATATCTGGGCGTGAATCTTCATTAAGCCATTCCACATGGCGGGGAAACGCTGGAAATCGACATCAGCTGCTGCATTTGCTTGCCAATTCTCTATCAGCGGTTCGAATCGAAAACAGTGAGAGCAGCCGTACCAAAAGGCCTCTATCACTTCGACCCTGGATGAATCCCTGGTATTCACCGGCGCTTTCAGCTCGGTATAGTGGGTACCCGCCAGGTATTTCTCGACCTGGGCAAAACTGGAAACCGCGAGGGGCAAGAGGGCCAGCACCGCCAGCAATTGAATGGTTTGCTTAATCATCGTCCTACTCCGTCATTTTTCAGGTGGAACTGATCACAAAAACACTATCACAGCGAACCGGCTGTTTCCAATTCGCTGATTGCTGCAGAAGACCGGCTGCCCGCAAAAACGACTCTTCTCGCGGACCTCCCGGCTAATGTAGACCGGAAACATAGCTGGCAAGTGCTTCCAGCTCTTTATCGGTGAAGCGCTCGACGATGGTACGCATCATGGCATTACTATCATTTGCACGCTCGCCGGTGCGAAAACTCTTTAACTGCTTGAGGGTGTATTCGGCATGTTGACCACTCAGGCTTGGAAATCCCGCTGGGGCATTGCCCTGCCCAGTCGGAGAATGGCAGGCGCTACAGGCAGCCACTGCTATTTCCTGATTGCCGGCACGGTACAGCGTTTCTCCCAGTTCCAAAGAATCCGGATTCTCGCCCTGCAGGCTGACGGTCTGGGAGGAATACCAGGCCGCAATATCCTGCATATCTTGCTCAGACAGACTCAGCACCATGGCTGCCATGATTGGGTCGGCGCGAACACCGGACTTGAAGTCCATCAACTGCTTGACGATATACGCGGCGTTTTGACCTGCCAATTTCGGGTTGATGGCCAGCGCACTATTACCGTCATTGCCATGACAGCTAGCACACAGGGCCGACTTTGCCTGACCGGCTGCGGCATCGGCCTGGGCCAGCAGGAGACTTGGCGCCGCGGCGTTCACAAGTGTGAAAACAAGAGCAACTACAAATTTATTCATTGAGATTCCTGGATTTACGGCAACAACACATTAGGCCAACCCAGTAGACAATCTATCAATTACCACGTCGACCAGATCCGTTAAGCCTAATTCCGGGCCGCGCATTATAGCCCAATTCCCCAGTCGACTCTATTGAATCTATTTTCAAAAAAGCGTGTGTGTACCGGCGGCTTTCGATAGCATGCACGCCGCAGCAATGATCCCTGGACCTATTTCGCCAATGAACTTCAATCTGGCTCACTTCACCACCAGCGCCGCAACCCTGGACGGTTGTCCCCAGGACTCGACCACGGAGGTTGCCTTTGCCGGCCGTTCAAATGCCGGCAAATCCAGCGCCATCAATGCAATCACCGGTCACTCACGACTCGCTCGCATCAGCAAGACCCCCGGTCGCACCCAGTTAATTAATTTTTTCAGTCTCGAAAGCGGCGCCTACCTGGTAGATTTGCCCGGCTATGGCTACGCCAAGGTGCCGCTGGCAGTGAAGGATAAATGGCAGCGGGAACTGGAGCGCTACCTCCGACAGCGGCAGGCACTGGTCGGACTAATCCTGTTAAGCGATATCCGACACCCACTGAAAGAATTTG
Organism: Gammaproteobacteria bacterium; assembly: GCA_002731775.1. GTDB lineage: Bacteria > Pseudomonadota > Gammaproteobacteria > Pseudomonadales > Pseudohongiellaceae > UBA9145. The sequence continues at coordinate 55,496 of PCCP01000101.1, read as the reverse complement.
ACCGCATGATGATCGACTGGTCGGTCCAATCAAAGCTGCCCATGCACATTCTGCTCACCAAAGCCGACAAACTGAAAAGAGGCGCCTCCCAGAACGTCTTGTTAAAAGTACAAACCCAGCTTAAAGATTTTGACGAAATATCGGTGCAGCTGTTTTCTGCAATGAAGCGTACGGGTATTGATGTGGCGCGAGACAAACTCACGAGCTGGCTTTCGCTGCCGGATACAACGCCCGGCAATAGCACTACGACAAGCCGGGGCTCTGGAGCTTAACCCTGTGTGGCGATCTCCCAGGACGCAGTATCTGTGATGTATCTCATAGGCTAAACTTTCCGGCACCTGCCAGCTACCCCTTCTTACTTGCGACCACACGCGCTTCTATTTTTTCAGCGCTGCGGAACTCGCCTTCGACGCAGACAGTCCTCGCTTGACCTGAAAAAATAGAAGCGCTAATACGTGTCCTGATTGCAATCAAGAAGGGGTAGATGGTAGGTGCCTCAATTCAGTGTATGGCTAATGAATTCGTTTCTACACTAAGTTTTATTGTAAGAACTACCAATCATTAAGCAAGATTTATGGATTTGATCTTTATCGAACTGTAATAACTAGCAACTTTCACTTGGTTGAGCGGAGTTGGGCTGGGTAGTCCCCTTCGGCTTAGCGGATTAGTAAGGTACGGACTCTATGAACCCAGCAAGATGGATTGAATTTTGTGGAGATATCCCAGAGTTTGCTATTTAATGCGCCTGATCCCAGTTGTCACCCACGCCGATATCCACTACCAGCGGCACAGCCAGCGAGGCCGCCGAAATCATTCGAAATTTTACGCCCGCCGTCAGCAACTCCAGATCTGCCGGCCGCACCTCGAACACCAATTCGTCGTGAACCTGCAATAACATCCTCGCATCCAGGTCACCCATGGCCAACCAATGATCGATATCGATCATCGCACGCTTGATGATGTCCGCCGCCGAACCCTGCATCGGTGCATTGATCGCGGTTCGTTGCGCCGCCTTCCGGATCATGGCATTGCCGGCGTGGATATCGGGCAGATACAGACGTCTGCCGAAAATCGTCTCGACGAAACCTTTTTCATCGGCAAGTGCCTGGGTCTCATCCATATACTTGCGTACACCCGGGTACCTTTCAAAATATCGGTCAACATAATGTTGGGCATTGTGTCTGCTAATTTTGAGTTGATTGGCGAGGCCGAAAGCAGACATGCCGTAGATCAGGCCAAAATTGATTGCCTTGGCACTACGCCGTTGCTCGGGACTCACCTGATCCAATGGCACATTGAAGACTTCGGCGGCCGTGGCCTTATGCACGTCCAGAGCATCGGAAAATGCACTTAGCAAGCCCTGGTCCTGTGACAGATGGGCCATGATGCGTAATTCAACCTGGGAATAATCGGCGGCAACCAGCTTGTATCCCGGATCACAGATGAAGGCCTGGCGTACCCGTCGGCCCGCTGCGGTACGGATAGGAATATTTTGTAAATTGGGATCGGTCGATGACAGTCTTCCGGTCGCCGCCACCGCCTGTTGAAATGAAGAATGGATGCGCCCGCTGGTGGCATTGATTTCCACGGGCAACTTGTCAGTATAGGTCGACTTCAACTTGCTCAGGGATCGGTATTCGAGAATCAACCGGGGCAATTCATAGTCTTCGGCTAACTCCTGCAACACCGGTTCAGCCGTAGAAGCCTGCCCTGTTTTCGTTTTTTTCAGTATGGGTAAATCAAGTTTTTCGTAGAGAATACTCTGCAGCTGTTTGGGAGATCCCACATTAAATTCCTCTCCGGCAAGCGCATACACACTACCCTGTAGTTTTTCCAGTTGCCCTCCCAGTTCCTCGCTTTGCGCCGCCAGCGATTTCTCGTCAACACGAATGCCGTTGCGCTCCATCGTCTGCAACACTTTCACCAGCGGCAGTTCGTAGTATTTGTACAGCCCGTGCAGATGTCCATTGGCAGCCAGCTCACGCTCGAGCAACCGGGATAATCGTAATACCAGGTCCGCTTTTTCGGCGGCATAACTGGTAAATTTTTCCAGCTCTACGGCATCGGGGGAAAGCTTGTTCTTGCCCTTGCCGAGTAAGTCACCCAGGTCCTGGACCGAAATATTGAGATAGTAACGGGCGATGTCTGGCAGCTTATGGCGGGTGGCAACGGAATTGAGGGCATAGGAGGCCAGCAGGACATCCGACTTGATCCCTTGAAATTCAATGCCATAGTTCTGTAATACATGGTTAATATGTTTAAGGTCATAAGCCGTTTTTACAATAGCCGCGTCTTCAAGCATTGGCCGCAGCGCCGCTAAAAGTTCATCGACCTGCAGCTGTTGCGGGCACTTTTCGGCCTGGTGGCTGACCGGGATATAAAATGCCTTGCCCGGCTCGACGCTGAGGGCTACTCCCAGAATCCGGGCATTCAGAAAGTGGCTTCCCATTGTTTCGATACTAATACTGATGCGCCGCTCTGAGCCCATCGCTTGCAGTAGCGATTCGAGCCCATCGAGGGTAGTGATACAACTGTACTCCACGCTATCCGGTACTGCGTGTATCGCCTCCTCTATGCAATCGTCGGGGACCGCATCTGCTCGAATTGGGGGAGCCGCATTTATTCCGCTTTTTTCCAGTTCGCTAACCCAGCTCTTAAATTCCAATTCCGCAAACAGGTCAATCAGATCCTGCTCACTGGCTTCGATTTGTACGAGATCGGAGATCTCGAAATCCAGCTCTACATCCAGTTTTATGGTTGCGAGCTCGTATGAGAGCCTGAGTAGGTCGATGTTTTCCCGCAGGCGCTCGCCAACCTTGCCGCCAATTTTTTCTGCATTGGAGATAACCCCTTCCATGGAATCGTATTCCAGCAACCACTTTACCGCAGTCTTCGGCCCCACCGATGGCACGCCGGGTATGTTGTCCGATTTATCTCCCATTAGCGCCAGGTAATCCACAATGCGCTGAGGCCCAACACCAAATTTTTCCTCCACAGCTTCGCTGTTCAACAACTCGTTGGTCATGGTGTTCATCAGCGTGACATGTTCATTGACAAGTTGTGCCAGGTCCTTGTCTCCGGTTGAGATCAATGTATCTATACCCAACGCCGTTGCCCGTTTTGAGAGCGTGCCGATGACGTCATCGGCCTCGACTTTCTCGACCACCAACAGTGGCAATCCCATCGCTGTTATGATCTTGTGAATTGGCGCGATCTGGGTTCGTAATTCGTCCGGCATCGGTGGCCGATGCGCCTTGTATTCTTTGTAGATATCGCTACGAAAGGTTTTGCCCTTGGCATCGAAGACGATGGCAATGTTGCTATGAGGATTATTCCTGATCAGGCTCCTGATCATATTGATCACGCCTTTAACGGCGCCGGTGGGCTGGCCCTGACTACTGACCAGTGGCGGCAGAGCATGGAATGCCCGGAACAAATAGGATGATCCATCAACCAGGATTAGTTTTTTTAATTCAGCCAAGCGACCTTCCTTTCCCCGCAAGGGCTAACGGATGAATAGCTGTGTTAATCAGTACAGACAACTTGAGAATCTTGCCGCCACAGTGCTGATCAAGCCAATATAGCCGTCCGCTGCTGACAGCTTCTCTCCCAGCAAATCAACGGACACTGTTTTCAATTCATATCCGTCGAGCATGGTATCGATGAGTTCTATACTGGAGCTAGTTTCATGCAACAGGCAATCAGGCCGCTTCGCTTTAATCTGCTTTCTGGTGTTAAGTATCTCCCGAATACCGGGTTCGGTTTCGGGGTCCTTGAGCAGGGCAAATTGGTGTTGCAAACCGAACTGTTTTTCGAAATATTGATAGGCATTGTGAAATACGATGTAGTTATACTCCGGGCTACGCTGCAACAGTTCGGAGATTTCCCTGTTGGCGCTTTCCACACTACGGCGGAAACGCGCAAGGTTTTGCCGATAGTGACTGGCGTTGACCTCATCCAGTTGCCGCAATCGCTCAGTTATCGCCTCTGCAATTTTCAATGCATTGCTGGTATCTAACCAGAGATGGGCATCGAGTTGATCGGCAGCGGCATCATACAGAGTCAGGCCGGATAACTGCAGTGTCTCGAGGGTTATGTCGGCCCTGTTTTCCTGCTCGAAAAAATCCGCCAGGTAGATTTCAAAATCGGACCCGACCCAGATAAGCATACTAGCCTCACCCAACGCCCTGCGATCGGAGGGAGACATGGTGAATTGATGTGGAGACTGTTGCCCGCTAACGATTGAGGTCACCATTCCATATTCCTGCACTATGGCCTCGGCGATTAGCTGCAGTGGCCGGATAGTTGTGACTATTGAAATCTCCGCTTTTGCCTTTGCAGGCTCGACAATAAGCAGTGCCAGCAACAGCAAAGACGGCAAGGAAGTCTTCAGGAATTTCGATGGGAACAGGGCATTTGACATCGATGCTATGATAACCCATTGTCCACCTTGCTCATATTCTCTCGGCAAGCCGCTAATCTTCTATGCCCTAGATTAGGGCAATGCAGGAATGGCTTTGAGCCGATTGTCCGCAAGCGACTCTGAAGTTCCTATACAAGCACCTTCTTTATGCAATCAACATCGCCAAACAACAGCGCACTGATATCAGCCAGGTCGATCTTCAAAAGTTTTGCTGGCCGCAGGGTATTGGAAGATATCAAGCTGTCGATTGAACCGGGACAGATAGTCACGTTGATCGGGCCGAACGGTGCTGGCAAGACCACTCTGGTCAGAATAGTGCTGGGTTTACTACAGGCCGATTCGGGAGAAATTTTTCGCCAGGCTTCTCTGCAGATTGGCTACATGCCACAGAAGATGCAGGTCGAATCCACCATGCCACTGAATGTGTTTCGGTTTCTGCAGCTTTCCGGGGTGCATGACGAGGCGACGGTGGAGAAAACCTTAACCCTGCTGCATATCCTGCACCTGAAGCGCCGGCAGTTGGCTGCAGTATCCGGCGGCGAGTTACAGCGGGTGTTGCTGGCCCGGGCACTAATGCGCAAGCCAGGCTTGTTGATCCTCGACGAACCCGCGCAGGGCGTCGACCTCGCCGGTCAGGCCGAACTCTATGCGCTGATTAGTGAAATCAGCAGCACTCAGGGCTGCGGTGTATTGATGATTTCTCATGATCTGCACCTGGTCATGTCGGCCACAGATGAAGTTATCTGTCTCAATCAGCATATTTGCTGTCACGGCAAACCGGAGCACGTCAGCAACGACCCTGCTTATCTCGATCTGTTCGGCGCCAGAGCCTCACAGGATATTGCAGTATATACACACCACCACAACCACGAGCACGACTTAACCGGGAAGATCACCCACAGCCACGATGATTGAGTCCTTGATACAATTATACACTACGGATTTCGTGCTTTATGCCCTCGCAGCAGGCATAAGTCTGGCCCTGGTTGCCGGTCCCCTTGGGTCTTTTATCGTATGGCGCCGGATGTCATACTTTGGTGACACCCTGGCTCACTCGGCGCTATTGGGCATCGCCATAGGTTTGCTTACCAACAGCAACCCGCAGCTCAGCATCATCATCAGTTGCCTGTTTTTTGCTGTGTTATTAACCCTGTTAGAACGACGGCCCGGTGTGTCGACTGACACATTGCTCGGCATCATCGCCCATAGCTCGCTTGCTATGGGCGTGGTGGTGCTGGCGCTTTCTGATTCTATCCGGGTGAATCTTGAAGCCTATCTGTTTGGTGCTCTTCTTACCATCAGCAGCTCTGAATTGCTGTGGGTTGTTGCCATTGCTGCCTTTATTTCGCTGATTCTCTATCTATTCTGGAATGACCTGTTATCGGCTACCGTGCATGCTGAAATAGCCGAAATTGAAGGCACTAATGTAAGACGATTAAACTTGATCCTGGTGTTGTTAATCGCCCTGGTAGTGTCGGTTTCGATGAAGATTGTCGGGGTGTTGTTGATCACATCTCTTTTGATCATTCCTCCGGCGGCAGCGAGAGGGTTGGCGCAGACACCTGAACAGATGGCGATCAAGGCGAGTTGCATCGGCAGCCTCTCGATTGTAACCGGATTGACTGTTGCGTTTTTCCTGGATGTGCCGGTAGGGCCAGCGATCGTAGTCGCAGCCAGCGCTATTTTTCTGGCGCTCTATTTCTATCCCGGCGTTCACAAAGTATAGCCAGGCAGGAACGGTGGTCATTACCACCGCCCAAACTATTTTTCTCGAAGGAGCCGGTATGCCCTAAGGAGATCCCGGTCTCGAACCGGCTGGCGGACTATTGCCTGCAGCTGCCCTGCCTCGTTAAAAATGGTCAAATGGCTGCTGTGCTCAATCAAATACCCAGCGTCCGCGTCATCGGCGTGTTCTGAGTGATCGGGCATTTTCCCGGCTACAGAATGTGCAACGAAGACCTGGCTAGCCAGTTTTGAAATTGAATCGTAATCTCCACTTAATCCAATGAATTCCCGGTTAAACGAATTCACATAATTGGCCATGGTCTCCGGCGTATCTCTTTCGGCATCGACAGATACCAACACGATTCTCAAATCGTCCTTGATTTCTGGATCATCGAGCCGCTGGTAGAATTGTTTTAGCTCTGCCATTGTCAACGGGCAGATATCGGGGCAATTGGTGTAGCCGAGGAACAGAATGCTCCAGTAGCCGCTAAGGTTTTCCTCGGTAAACGGATTCCCGAACTGGTCGGTCAGCTCAAATTCACTGAGCTGCATCGGCTGCGGATAAACGGTCACGCCAATTTCACGTAATTCTGTCAGCAGCTCCCGTTCTGAGCGAGCCAGATACAGGGAAACCAGTGCGATTGCCAGTAAAGCGTCGAAAACCACAAAGACGACAAGTCCAATCTTGGCATTCTGGCTGAGAGTCATAGAGATCCCTGGCAGACTAGAACAGATAGTGATCGATCAACAGAGCGACGAAGAGCAGGGCAAGATAGAGAATTGAATAGCGAAAAGTATCCATCGCTGTGGTGGTTGTTGGCTTCAGCATTAATACTGCGGACCAGTACAGGAAACCACTACCGAGAACAACTGCTGCCCCCAGATAAAGAACACCGCTCATCCCGGTAATGAATGGCAGGATGCTGGCCATGAACAAAATGATAGTGTAGACAATGATATGGACTTTGGTCACGTATTCGCCGTGGGTGACCGGCAACATGGGTACGCCGCTTTTTGCGTATTCTTCCTTGCGGTGAATCGCCAGGGCCCAGAAATGAGGCGGCGTCCAGGCAAATATGATGAGCAGCAGAATCAGCGCGTCGGCTTCAATGCTGGCCGACACTGCAGACCATCCCAGCAGCGGTGGCATCGCCCCGGACAGGCCGCCGATCACAATATTCTGCGGGGTGGCATGCTTCAAGTAACCGGTGTAGATAATTGCATAGCCGACGAAGGAGCCCAGGGTTAACCATGCACACAATGGATTTACCCAAACCATCAGGATAGTCATCCCCATCACACCGATTACGATCGCAAACACGGTGGCGTGCCTGAGGTCGACACGGCCCTGAGCCAGAGGTCTGTTGTGAGTTCTCTTCATCAGCACATCGATCTTGCGATCGATGACGTGGTTTACCACCGCGCCGGCGCTGGCCACAAGCGCAATTCCCAAATTGCCCAGGATCAGAATATCCAGCGGCACCATCCCCGGCACAGCCAGAAACATCCCCACCAGGGAGGTCAGGAGCATGAGCATGACAACCCGCGGTTTGCACATTTCGTAAAAATCGCGCCAACTGCTAGTCATCGAATTTGAAGTGATATCGGTCACGGACACACGCTGTAGAATAGTTGCTTGAATTGGGCCTGGAATTTGACTCGGATTATACTCCCGATTTCCTTCTCGGAGTTAATATTCGCCATTCCGGTATCACCCCGTTTTGGGCGCGGGCATTCAACCATGTTTCACGCGCAATCTCAAGATGAATGCCGGCGATTTCTATCAGGCTAATCTGAAATTCGAGACCCCCCTTACTGAATACAGATAGCCAAATCTGTGGGTGACAGGAAACTGTCAAAAATCCCTGATTTGGCGCAAGTTTTCAGCGATTCTGCGGCCAAAATCCCTTGCGATAAAGCACATTTTTCTATAGCATGCCGGTGCGCGTGAAGTGGGGTAAAAATCCTCCGTTTTCGAAGCTATGAAAGCAGTGAACTAGCCCACCCGGTTTTGAATAATTAGGTGGGTACTGGGCAGGAAAAATAGATGCTGTGCCGCTTTATTTCCAGCTCGCTCAACTAACATTGTGGTTGTTTTATCGAATTACCCCAGCCTGAATAAGAACTGAAAAAACTAATTCTTCAGCAACAGGCACGGCAGTCCAGATGTTGCCGTGCCCGCTGATAGTCGTTTGTAAATTTTACAAGGAAACCTGGTTTATGACTTTATCAGTCGTTATTTTCCTGCTGGTTATTGGATCTGTCATTTTCCATTTTGCCAGCCCATGGTGGTTCACAGATATTGCAGCCGACTGGGGACCGATCGATTTTACGATTAATGTGACTTTCTGGGTTACCGGATTCGTCTTCATTGCCATCAACCTGTTCCTGGCCTACTGCATTTACAAATTCAGACAGAAGGAAGGCCATAAGGCTGTTTACGAGCCGGAAAATACCAAGCTGGAAGTGATCCTGGCCGCCGTGACGACTGTCGGCGTGGTGCTTATGCTGGCCCCGGGCCTGTTTGTGTGGGCAACCATCGTCACGGTTCCGGATGACGCAACGGAGTTTGAAGTCATGGGACAGCAGTGGCAGTGGGCCTACCGTTATCCCGGCGCCGATGGCGTGCTTGGCATCGCAGAAACTGCCCTGGTTACCGAGAGCAATCCCTACGGCATTAATGAAGAAGATCCCAATGGCCAGGACGACATAATCGTAATGGGCCCGGAGATGCATCTGCCCGTTGGCAGGCCTGTCAAGGCGCTGTTGCGGTCGAATGACACGCTACACAATTACACCGTCCCCCAGTTCCGCGTGAAAATGGATCTGGTTCCCGGCTTGATTTCCTATATCTGGTTCGAGCCCACCGAAACCGGTCGCTATGACATTCTCTGCGAAGAACTTTGTGGCATTGGTCACTTTGTCATGCGCGGCGCCGTTGTGATTGACACCCAGGACGACTTTGACAGCTGGTTAGCCGCGCAGCCCACTTTCGCCGAGACTCAGGCCCTCGCCGCCCCGAGCGTAGCCGCTGGGCAGGCGCAATTCGCCCTCTGCGCCACTTGTCATGGCGCCCAGGGTGAGGGCAATCAGGCGCTGAATGGTCCCAAGTTGGCGGGACAGCAGGCCTGGTACATTGAGCGGCAACTCAAGTACTTCAAAACCGGCGTCCGTGGCGGTGAAGGCGACAGTGGCGGTCAGGCGATGGCGCCGATGGCGCGAACACTGGCGAACGATGATGCCATTCGCAACATGGCAGCCTATATTGCCACGCTGCCCGATAACGCTGCCCAGACCACCGTAAGTGGCGACATCGAAAATGGTGAGGACATCTATTCCCGCAACTGCGCAGCCTGTCATCTGGAAGACGGCAGCGGTACCTGGTATACCGATGCGCCCACGCTTGCCGGAATGAGTGACTGGTATTTCGTCACCCAAGTTAACAATTTCAAGTCCGGCATTCGGGGACTCCACGCGGACGACTACTATGGCGAGCAGATGGTTGGGATGGCAGCCGCCATGTCCGGTCTCGAAGAGATTGAAGACGTGGCTACCTACATCAATAGCTTGAGGTAACCAGCCGCAATAATCATATCGGCATTGATTGAATTAGCTAGTTTAGCGCTTTGGCTGGACTCAAAGAATTGAGAGTTAGGAGGATTGAATGTCTTACGTACCACTGGCTGATCAGGAGCAGGAGCTCCATCATCCGCATAGCTGGGTCAGCAAATACATTTGGAGCCAGGACCACAAGGTAATCGCCATCCAGTATGGTGGCACCGCAATCTTTGTCGGGGTTGTGGCACTGGTCTTGTCGCTGCTAATGCGTATGCAACTGGGGTTTCCGGGAGCATTTGACTTAATCGATCCGAGTTCGTACTACCAGGCGGTGACCATGCACGGCATGATCATGGTGATCTACTTGCTGACCGCGTTATTTCTCGGCGGCTTCGGCAATTACCTGATCCCGCTTATGTGCGGTGCCAGAGACATGGTCTTCCCGTTCCTGAATATGTTGAGTTACTGGATCTACCTGCTGTCTGTGCTGATTCTGATGGCCAGCTTTTTTGTTCCCGGCGGGCCTACCGGCGCTGGTTGGACCCTATATCCACCGCAGGCGAGCATGGCGGGCACCCCCGGTTCCGACTGGGGCATCGTGCTGATGCTGGTGTCCCTGACAGTGTTCATCGTTGCCTTCACCATGGGCGGCCTGAACTACGTAACCACGGTATTGCAAGCCCGCTGCCGTGGCCTGACCATGATGCGCCTGCCGCTGACTGTCTGGGGAATCTTCATCGCCACCATCCTCGGTCTGTTCGCATTCCCGGCCCTGTTGGTTTCCGCCATCATGATGACTTTCGATACGCTGCTGGGTACCAGCTTCTTTATGCCGGCGATCATCGAATCGGGGAGCCCGCTTGACTACAACGGCGGTAGTCCGATTCTGTTCCAGCATCTATTCTGGTTTTTCGGTCATCCCGAGGTTTACATCGTGGCGCTCCCTGCCTTCGGCCTGGTGTCTGATGTGCTGAGCACCCATGCTCGCAAGAATATTTTTGGCTATCGCATGATGGTGTGGGCGATCATTGCCATTGGTGGTCTAAGCTTTATCGTCTGGGCCCATCACATGTACGTAAGCGGTATGAATCCCTACTTTGGCTTCTTCTTCGCCACCACCACGCTGATTATTGCGGTACCCACCGCGCTGAAAGTCTACAACTGGGTGCTGACCCTGTGGGAAGGTGACATCCGCATGAATGTGCCGATGTATTTTGCCATCGGTTTCATCTTCACTTTTATTCACGGCGGTCTGACCGGCCTGTTCCTCGGCAACGTAGTTATCGATATGCCGCTATCCGATACTTACTTCGTGGTAGCCCACTTTCACATGGTGATGGGTGTGTCTCCGGTGCTGGTTTTATTTGCTGCTATTTATCACTGGTATCCCAAGATGAGCGGCCGGATGTATCACGAAGGCCTGGCCAAGGCTCACTTCTGGTGTACCTTCCTCGGCACTTATGCCATCTACTTGCCCATGCACTACCTGGGCTTCCTGGGAGTGCCACGAAGATATTATGCCCTGGGTTCTACAGACTTTATTCCGGCATCGGCCCAGGATTTAAATGCAACAATCACCATCGCTGCCCTGTTTGTGGGCGCGGCCCAGCTGTTGTTCTTCATCAATATCTTCTGGAGTCTGAAGTACGGCAAAGAAGCTGGCCCAAACCCCTGGGGCTCGGCATCACTGGAATGGCAAACTCCGGATACGCCGCCAGCCCATGGCAACTGGGGAGATGAATTACCCGTCGTTTACCGCTGGCCTTATGACTACAGCGTGCCTGGTGCCCATGAAGACTTCATCCCTCAGAACACTCCCGAGAGCGAAGAACCAACGGTTGACGAGCAGCATTTCGATCCCGACCACGACCCATCTATGGCTGACCTGTGAGCCTGTTCAAGCGCATCACAGAAAAGCCCTGGGAGACCAAGGGTGTAATTGGCGGACTTAATCCCGAGGGATCGTTCGATGCCGCCCCTGAAAAAGTGGCGCTGGTGATTTTCCTGGTGGTTGCGTCGGTTATTTTTTCCATGTTGACAGTCAGTTATTACGTGCGCATGGAACTCCCGGATTGGACCCCTCTGTCTGACCCGGCGCAGCTATGGCTGAATACCGGCCTGCTGGTTGTCAGTAGCATCTTGTTTCAGTGGGCAAGAAATCTTGTCAGCAATGGTCAGGGCAAGTACCTCATGGCTGCGCTCGTTGGCGCCGGGGTATTCGCCGTGCTGTTTATCGCCGGGCAACTTGTGGCCTGGAATAGCCTGCAGTCGGCGGGCTATTTCGTCGCCTCCAATCCTGCGAATTCTTTCTTCTACTTACTGACCGGCTTACACGCCCTGCATCTGCTCGGCGGGCTGTGGGTCTGGAGCAAGAGTTTGATTCGATTGCTGTCTCTTGGCGAACCTCAGGACGTGCGTCTTAGCATTGCGCTTTGTACATTGTATTGGCACTTTTTGCTTATCGTCTGGCTAGTGATGTTTGCAATCTTGTCTAATACCTGACGCTTTCAAACCGGAGCGGGGGTTTGGTCGCCAAGCTTCGGAAATCAAAGCCAGGGTCCTATGAAAAATTTTAGAAATTACGGGAAACAAGAATGAGTGAAACAGCAGTAGATAATTTAGTCAGACACGGCGGTCTCGACGGCCTCGCCGACGACTGGTCTGCGGATAAGCAAACCTATCACGTGCCCTGGGGCAAGGCGATGATGTGGATATTTCTGGTGAGTGATACCTTCATCTTCACTTGCTTCCTCACCGGCTACCTCCATGTCCGCCTGACGACGACTGAGCCCTGGCCGGTTCAGAGTGAGATCTTTGCGCTGTCATTTGGCGGCGATCCGATTCCGCTGATATTGATTGCAATCATGACGTTCATCCTGATTTCGAGTTCCGGCACCATGGCGCTTGCAGTTAACTTCGGCTACAGGAAAGACAAGGCGAAAACCTTCTGGCTTATATGCGTCACTGCTGCATTCGGTGCCTCGTTTGTGGGCATGCAGGCATTCGAGTGGAGCAAACTCATCCTCGAGGAAGGCGTGCGGCCATGGGGCAACCCCTTCGGTGCACCTCAATTCGGGTCGGTGTTCTTCATGATAACGGGGTTTCACGGCGCCCACGTTTCCATTGGCGTCATTTACCTGTTGTGGGTTGCCTTCAGGGTGAAACGAGGTCACTACGACGAGAAGGGTTACGAGATAGTCGAAATCGTCGGTCTATACTGGCACTTCGTGGATCTCGTCTGGGTATTCATTTTCGCATTTTTTTACTTATTGTAAGAGGAGACAGAGATGTCATCTGATACCGGTCAACAACATCCTCTTGGGATATATTACAAAATTTGGGTTCTGCTTTTCGTGCTCAGCGCCTGTTCCTATGCGGTTGATTTTTTCAACGTGCAGGGCGGCATGCGCTGGTTCCTCGTGCTCCTCTTTATGTTCCTCAAGGCAGGCTTTATTATCGCTATCTTCATGCATGTATTCTGGGAGCGCCTGGCGCTGGCCTTTACTATTCTTGGCCCCCCAACCGTCTTGCTCCTGCTTATTGTGTTTATGGCGGTCGAGGGCAATTACACCAGCGGCACCAGGTACCTTTATATGGGGCACGACCCTAACGCGGTCGCTCTCTCGCCAGATGATATTCATGGAGCGGAACACGAAGAAGAAGAGCACTGAGTTTCTTCTGGCAAATTGTAAGGGCTATTGGTAACGATAGCCTTTTTTTACGCTCGTAAGTACGTGCTTACTGCCAGAATTTTGGCTGTAAATAAGGCACTATGCTGATACTGGGAAGGGTTTGCAGCAATATTCCCACAGCCAAGGGCTACCGCGGTTCTATCTGAGTTGCGAGATTACCGATAGCGTCTGTGGCCGCAGCCCATGCCAGATTGCGAATGATTCGGCAGCTTGTTCTACCAGCATGCCAAGGCCATCGAGGGCAAGCACGGCGCCATTGTCCCTGGCCCATCTGACAAACACGGTATCACTGTCCGCATACACCATGTCATAGCAACAGCAGGCAGATGAGATCACCGCCTTGCTGATAGGCGGGAGTTTGCCTTCCAGGCCTAAGGAAGTGCCATTGATCACCAGATCGAAGGCCGTAGCATCCAGCTCCCCAAAGCCAACAGCGGTGAGATCCGCCAGATGCCCAAACTCGGCTTTTAACTGCAGGGCCTTGCCAGGGGTTCGGTTCGCGATTGTGATCTCGGCTGGGTCTTCAGCCACCAGGGCTGAGAGTGCGCCACGAACCGCACCGCCTGCACCCAACAGCAGAATCCGCCGCTGCCGAATTTCGAACTGATGATTACCCTTGATGTCTCTCACCAGGCCAACGCCGTCGGTGTTGTCACCAATCAGGGCGCCGTCGCCATCGACGCAGAGGGTATTTACTGCTTGCGCCAAGCGTGCTCTTTCGGAACAGGAATCTGCCAATAAGAAGGCCTTCTCTTTAAACGGCACAGTGACATTAAGTCCGGCCCCGCCATCTGCAAAAAATTTTCGCACCCCCGCCTCAAAGTTTTCTGGTTTTAGCTGGATAGCGGTGTATGCGAGCTCCATCCCGGTTTGGCTGGCAAACAGGCTGTGAATACGGGGTGATTTGCTGTGCTTGACCGGGTTGCCGACAACGGCATATTGAGACATGACTTTGAATCCCTCGTGCGGCTGTGGTGCTTACACCCAATCTCTTGGTTTCAGGTAATAACTGGTGAGCCTGGCCTCTTCGCTCCCCGGTTCGGCTTGCCAGTTATACATCCAGCGGACGACCGGAGGCAGGGACATCAGTATGGATTCGATTCGTCCCACGCCAGATTGCAATCCAAATAGCGTGCCGCGATCATAGACCAGGTTGAACTCGGCATACCTGCCGCGTCGATATTCCTGAAACTCCTTGTTTTCTTCCGTGAATTCCATATCCCTGGTACGTGCCACGATAGGCCCATAGGCTTTAAGATAGCTGCCAGCCATCGAGCGGACGAACTCGAAGGAGCGGTCGAAACCGAGCTCATTGAAATCATCGAAGAACAGGCCGCCGATTCCCCTGGCCTCATGCCTGTGTTTGATATAGAAGTAATCATCGCACTGTCGCTTGAATCGCGGATAGAGATTTTCACCGTACTGCGTACAAGACAGCCTTGCCTGTTGGTGCCAGTGAATACAGTCTTCTTCGAAGCCATAGTAGGGAGTCAGGTCGTAACCGCCACCGAACCACCAGACGCTCTCGGCATTTTCCTTCTCCGCAACAAATAACCTGAAGTTGGCGTGGGAGGTTGGCACAAATGGATTCAGCGGGTGAATAACCAGGGAAAGGCCCATGGCTTGATAGGTCCTGCCGGCTAACTCCGGCCGGGTTGCGGTGGCTGCCGCGGGCATCGCATCGCCAAAAACATGGGAAAAATTGACGCCGCCTTTCTCAAACACTGAGCCGGCGGAAATCACGCGGCTAATGCCCGAACCGCCTTCGTCTCTATCCCATTTGTCAGTTTTGAAACTGGCCGTGCTATCGAGGGCTTCCAGGCCTTCGCAGATGTCGGCTTGCAGACTGAGCAAAAAGTCTTTCACTGCCTTGGTATTTACTGCGTCCAGAATATTTTCCTCACAGCGTTTAATTCTTCGTGGCTGAAATCATTTGTTCATCGAATCAAAGACCCGCTAAGCAAATCTCTAATTTCCGAGGGTAGGGCCTCGACGCCCAGATCGCCGGCAACCACATAGTCAATACTACTCCCAAATTGGGCCTCAAGTTCAGACCTACTTCGAATCGCCGTCTTTCCTGCCGCATTTGCTGACGTCGACACGATGGGCCTTCCGAAATGCTCGCATAAGGCATGCACCAATGGGTGAGCGCTGACTCGAATGGCGATGGATTGATGTTTGCCCTTGATCCAGTCCGGGAACAGATTAGCCGGATCGGGTATCAGCCATGTTGTCGGTCCTGGCCAGCTTGCTTCAATAAGACCGAGTTGTTGGGCCGTGAGCCCAGCCAGGAGTTTGCCCAATTGGTGGACTCCGGCGGCGACAAGTATCAGGCCTTTGTCCTGGGATCTGCCTTTCAAGGCTAGAATTCGTTTGACCGCGGAATAGCTCTGGGGGTCACAACCCAAGCCCCAAACCGCTTCGGTGGGATAGGCAATCAGCCCTCCCGCTTCCAGGGTTTCACAAGCCTGCTGGAGGATCTGCCGGTTCACGATTATCCTGGAAATCAGAGCCCTGCCTCTAAGGCCTGGTCCTGGGATTGAACTTTTTCTGCGCTGGCAACTCGATCTGCGGCAACTCTTGTTGCCAGTTCCGTATCGCCCAGAGAGAGTATCTGGGCTGCCAGGTAGGCTGCATTCTTTGCGCCGGTTTTTCCGATAGCGACAGTTGCGACGGGAATCCCGGCCGGCATTTGCACTGTCGATAGCAGGGCATCGAGGCCGTTAAGCGGGCCAGAATCAATCGGAACCCCAATCACCGGTTTTAGCGTATGGGCGGCGACAGCTCCTGCCAAATGTGCTGCCAATCCAGCGCCGGCTATAAACACCTGGCAGCCGCGGAACTCGGCATCGCTTACATACTGCGCGGTGGCAGCCGGCGTGCGATGCGCCGAGGTGATTTTTATTTCATAGACGATTTGCAGTCGCTTGAATATCTCGCCCGCTGCCTGCATGGTGCTGAGATCAGATTCAGAGCCCATAAGAATCGCGACGAATGGTTTTGTCATGGCAATCAGGTCCCGCGTAAATTCGCAAAACGGGGAAACTACCTCAGTCCGACCGGCTATGCAAGGCTTATAGCGCTGGATTAGTGCAGCTGAATCTGCCGCCTTCAGCCCTCACCAGTCCCAGCATCTCCAGGTGTAATAGCAGTGCATTCAATTGCTGCAAGCTAAATCCCGAACCATCGAGCAGGGTCTGCATCAGGCAGTTGTTGCCGCCGATTAAACGCATAATGCTGGCCTCGTCCTCATTCAACGATGGCGCTTCGGCGTCAGGGTTTTTCCCGGTGGAATTAGTGGTGGCCTCCCGGCTTTCTCCCGCCTTGCTTTTCATTCCCAGTTCTTCAAGTATGTCTGCCGGTTCCTCCACCAATTTCGCCCCTTCTTTTATAAGCCGGTGACAACCGCGGGATAGCTGACTGGATATGCACCCGGGGAAGGCAAACACGTCCCGATTCTCCTCCATTGCCAACCGCGCAGTAATTAGCGAACCACTGTGGGCCGTGGCTTCTACCACCAGGGTGCCCAGGCTCATGCCACTGATTATTCGATTACGTTGCGGGAATTTGCTCGCACGCGGCGGAGACCCCAGGGGAAATTCTGATATCAATACCCCGTTGACGGCGATCTGCTCCGCCAGTTTCCGATTGGCTGACGGATAGCAAATATCTATTCCGGTTCCCATCACGGCGACGGTTACTCCGCTTGCCGCCAATGCCCCTTTATGCGCCTGGGTATCTATGCCTTTTGCCATGCCGCTGCAGATCAGCAAGCCAGCGTGGCTTAATTCGTGCGCCATCCAATAGGCATTACGGCCTCCATATTCGCTGGCTTTACGGCTGCCAACAATTCCCAGGGCCGCGGCGGATAGAACTGAGGCGTCGCCAACGGCAAAAAGCAGCGGTGGCGGGAAGTCTGTAGTTCTCAGCAGCGGTGGGTAGTCTGCGGATTCGTAGCCGACGATGGCGTTACCCTGAGACTGTTGCCAGCACAGATCTTCCTCGAGTTTGGACTCCATCGATGCAGAGCCCTGGCTGCGTCGCAACAGCGATATCTGGCCCGGGTTCATGCCCAATGACTGCAGCCATTCATCGCTGGAATCGAGTAATGCGCTAATATTTCCTGCCTGCTTGAGCAGGCGGGAAAACTGCAGCTGGCCAATGCCTTTACAGTGGTAAAGCCGCAGATAGGCTGCGGTGATCGTTGCTTCCATAGTTCGTCCTTGAGCAATGGAATCTGGTGACGGTAAAAAATCAGATCAGGGATTTACTACCGGGTTATAGAGTTGGGCCGGCTCCAGGGAGCTCAGAATGAGGGCGTAGCTCAGTAGCTCGAAGGTTTTATAGACCAGCACGGTGCCGATGACCTTGCCGGGTAGTTGTAATTGTTCCTGATTGAAAATGGTGGCGATTCGCTGCCTGAAGCTAAACTGTCTGCGCTCGACTTCATCTACGATTCGAGGGCCCGGCTGCTGTATTGACAAGATATTACCAACTTCCAGCTGATCCTCCAATCCCAGATCGATGACGACGGTATCCAACTGCGAGGCGAGGGATGATGCCCCAAGAAAAGCTATGATCATTCCGCTCACCGGTGTTTCCGGCTCGGATGGGAAAATGGTGGAACCTATACTTGACTCTGCCCTGACCAGTAAGCGGTCACCCGCTTGAATTTCCTTGCTGCTACTGTTTATCAATATCCGCCTCAACCCCGGTCCTGCGTCTTCGACGATGGTCGCAAAGCCCAAATACTCTAGCTCCTGGCCCAATTGCTCCTTCCCGGAGTCATCAAAAAACATGCGACCTTCCCTGTAGACTTCGAATGAGCCGGTTCCATCCGGCCAAAGGCCACGCGCATATACCTCATCGCCGGTGCCAATTAGAAGATTATTGCCAAGGTTCTTGACGATATAGGGCGCCGCATCAATCATCGCTGGATCGACGATACGGTTCTGGGTGAAACTGTTTTCGATGTCTTCCAGTGGAATCTTGGGAACCGCACTCACCAGTGGAAGCACCCGGATTTCAGGACCCAGCCGCACCTCCGACCGGTCGCCCCGCTGTACCAGAATTCGCGGATTGCCTCCTACCAAGCCAATTCTAAGAATATCTCCGGGATATATAAGGCCCGGGTTATCCAGATAAGGGTCCGCTTGCCAGACCTCTTCCCAGCGTTGGGGGTCTTGCAAGAACTGGCCGGCAATGTTCCACAGGGTGTCGCCTTCGGCCACGGTGTAACTGTCCGCATACTCGTCGTGTAAGAGCTTGTCCTGGCCATAGACAGGCGCAGCCCCGAGCAAAATGCTTGCACATAAGCTTATCAGGGTCAGGAGTCGCTTCGATCCCACATTCTTCATCATTAAAATTCCGTACTCAGGCGCCTGCACATGGTAGCAATACGGTATAATTATCACTAGGCGCA
This sequence comes from Gammaproteobacteria bacterium, assembly GCA_002731775.1. Taxonomy (GTDB): domain Bacteria; phylum Pseudomonadota; class Gammaproteobacteria; order Pseudomonadales; family Pseudohongiellaceae; genus UBA9145. The sequence continues at coordinate 36,676 of PCCP01000101.1, read as the reverse complement.
GCTCACAGTCTGTGGCTTTACATCTTCAGGACCAAAAGGTTATTCGAGACTATGGCAATTCTACAAATCCTGGAATTTCCCGACCCCAGGCTAAGGAAAATAGCAGTCCCCGTTAGTGTTTTCGACGCCAGGCTCGAAGTCTTGATCGCGGATATGCTTGAAACAATGTACGCAGCCCAGGGTATAGGCCTTGCTGCGACTCAAGTAAATATCCATAAGCGGCTTATGGTATTAGACGTATCGGAGAATAAGGATAGTCCTCAAGTATTTATTAATCCAGGTTTTGAAGTAATAAATGAGGAACTATTCGATTATGACGAGGGCTGTTTGTCCGTACCCGGATATTACGAAACCGTGTCCAGGCCCCAGACTATCCGCGCCCGGGCCCAGGACTGTCAGGGAGAGGAATTCGAGCTCACCGCAGATGGCATTCTTTCTATTTGCGTCCAGCATGAGATTGACCATCTCAATGGCAAGCTCTTCGTAGATTACTTGAGCACTCTCAAGCGCCAGCGTATTCGCGCCAAGCTTGAAAAAGAACACAAAAAAACTGCTTAGGGAATCCAATTCGATGCAAAAAATGCGCCTCTGTTTTGCAGGAACTCCTGCCTTCGCTGCCGCGCACCTGAGGGCACTGCTGGAAACCCGACACGAATTAGTAGCGGCCTACACACAGCCGGACCGCCCCTCCGGTCGTGGCAGACAATTACAGCCCAGCCCGGTAAAGCAACTGGCTGAGCAGCACGAAATCCCGGTGCTGCAACCACCGAGCCTGAAATCTGATGAGCAGCAGCAACTGCTACGGTCGCTCCGCCCCGATCTTTTGATTGTTGTGGCTTACGGGCTCATTCTTCCTGAGCTAATTTTGCAGATCCCGAAATATGGCTGCATCAACGTGCATGCTTCCCTGCTACCCCGGTGGCGAGGAGCAGCGCCGATCGAGCGCGCGATCCTGGCGGGCGACGAGGAAACCGGCATCACTATTATGCAGATGGATGCAGGCCTGGATAGCGGCGACATACTATTGACGGAAAAAGTCAGCATAGCGACCGCCGATACCCGGCTCGATGTCGAAGCGAGGCTTGAGCATACGGGAACTACCGCCCTGATTCGCGTGGTGGATGATATTGAGGGGTTTCAGCAACAGGCCCGGGCACAGGACAATGCCTGCAGTACTTATGCCGACAAGTTGCATAAGTCTGAGGCGTTGATAGACTGGTCTGCGACGGCCACCGCCATTGACCGGCAGGTGCGGGTCGGCATCGGCAGGAGTCCGGCCTATTCCTTTCTCGAGCGGCAGCGACTGCGGATACTGGAAGCACAGCCACTGGCAGGGACCAGCGAGACACTACCAGGCACCATCGTCGAGACGCAAAAGGATTCTTTTACCGTCGCCTGTAGTGAATCCTTACTTCAAATTTTTAGAATTCAATTACCCGGTAAAAGCGCAACTGCCGTCGCCAACGTACTCAATTCCAGGCCTATGCTGTTTGCCCCCGGAAATGTTTTTGGCACCGAGATGCCGACCAGTTCATGAGCGCCTCAAACAGTCGTGCCATCGCGGCAAACATCCTCTCCAAGCTTGTTGCTGGTAAGGGCTCCCTCACAACCCAGCTCAGCAATTACAAGGACCTAACGGACTACACTCTACTTCAGGAAACCTGCTTTGGCAGCTGCCGATGGTTTCACCTACTCGAGATAATACTCGATTCGCTGCTCAGTAAAGCCCTCAAGAAGAAGGAAACTGACTTAAAATGCCTGCTGCTGGTTGGGCTATACCAGCTTCGAGAACTATCGGTACCAGATTACGCGGTCATCAATGAAGCGGTAGCGGCGACCCGGAGCCTGGGCAAGCCCTGGGCGAAGGCTCTGGTAAATGCTGTGCTCAGAAACTATCTCCGGCGTAGAGAGGAGATAGAGCAAACGCTAACTGATAGCGATAAATTGGCCTTGCTGTCCCATCCCGCCTGGCTGCTAAAGGCCGTCAGTCAACAATGGCCCGGGCAGGCGCTGCAAATTCTAGCTAACAATAACTTACGCCCACCCATGACTCTGCGGGTAAATCTGGCAAAAAAATCCAGAAATGAAATGCTTGGACTGTTGGCGGAGGCGAAAATTCAAGCCACCGCGGGAAACCTGGCCGAATCGGCGATTTATCTTGCCGCACCAGTGTCCATCGGCGAACTGCCGGGGTGGCAGGATGGTTGGCTCAGCGTGCAGGACGAAGCCTCCCAACTGGTGCCTGGCCTGCTGCAGTTGGCGCCCGGCATGCGGGTGCTGGACGCCTGTGCGGCGCCAGGTGGAAAGACCTGCCATATTCTCGAAAGTGAGCCTGCACTTGCATCCTGTGTGGCGCTGGATATAAGCGCCCAAAGACTAGAGAGAATTGAAGAAAATCTGCTGAGGCTGGGCTTAACGGCAGATCTATACGTGGCAGATGCCACCCAAATTGGGGATTGGTGGAATCGGGAGCAATTTGACCGGGTCCTGTTAGACGCGCCCTGCTCCGCGACCGGTGTGATACGCAGACATCCGGATATCAAGCTGCTGCGATCGGAACATGACATAGGATCCTTGGTAAGCAGCCAACAACAACTTTTGCGAACACTGTGGCCCACCCTAAAACCGGGAGGGCTACTCCTCTACACCACTTGTTCCATCCTCAGGCAGGAAAACGAAGACAGTGTTAACCAATTCCTTCAATCCGTTGCTAACGCTAAATATCGGGGCATCACGGCCGATTGGGGAGTAGAATGTTCCCTCGGAAGACAGCTCCTGTCTGGCAAAAACAATGGCCCCGATGGATTCTTCTACTGTGTGCTAGAAAAGGTTTGTTAATGCCGGGGTACCTCTGCTCAAGTACCCTTAAACCTTTGTCTGGCAGTACTGACAGAGACCGGCTCGCATGAAAATAATTATCCTCGGTGCCAATCAAGTGGGTAGCGCTCTTGCCGAAACCCTGGCTAGTGAAGCCAATGACATCACCGTTGTCGATAACGACGCCGAGAAACTGCAAGAACTAAAAGACCACATAGACATCGGCACCATTGTCGGTGAGGCGTCGCACCCGGATATACTGGAAAAAGCCGGCGGTGAGGATGCCGATATGATCATCGCCGTCACCGAGAGCGATGAAATCAATATGGTAGCCTGCCGGGTTGCCTACTCCCTGTTTCAAACGCCGAAAAAGATTTGCCGCATTCGCTCCTCTTCTTATCTGGTTAGTGACCGCCTATTTGGCAAAAACGGTATCGCCGTGGACGTTGTTATCAGTCCCGAGCTGATAATTTCGAGCTACATTAGCCGCTTGCTGGATCTGCCCGGCGCATTGCAGGTGCTGGATTTTGCCGACGGCAAAGTTCAGCTGGTGGCGGTGAAGGCTTTCTACGGTGGGCCGCTGGTGGGACAGGAGATTCGCCTGTTGCGGCAGCATATGCCCTCGGTGGATACCAGGGTCGCCGCCATCTTCAGGAAAGATCGACCTATCATGCCTGAAGGTTCGACGGTAATTGAGGCTGATGACGAAGTATTTTTTATTGCCCCGCAGAATGATATCCGTGCCTGCATGAGCGAATTGCGCCGTCTCGATCGCCCCTACAAACGCATCATGATCGCCGGAGGTGGCAATATTGGGCTACGCCTGGCAGAAGATATCGAGCATCGCTACCAGGTGAAGATAATCGAAAGCAAGCCAGAGCGCTGTGACTACCTGGCCCAGCATCTCGATCACGCGATTGTGCTCAATGGTGAGGCTTCACAGCAGGATCTGTTAATCGAAGAAAATATTGAGGACACCGATGTGTTCCTCGCCCTGACCAACGACGACGAAGCGAACATCATGTCTTCGCTGCTGGCGAAAAGACTCGGCGCCAAGAAGGTGATGGCGATTATCAATAATCCTGCCTATGTCGATCTGGTCCAGGGGGGTGAGATCGACATTGCCATTTCCCCGCAGCAAGCAACCATTGGCAGTTTGCTCACGCATGTCCGCCGCGGCGATGTGGTGAAAGTTCATTCCCTGCGCCGAGGCGCAGCGGAAGCGATCGAGGCAGTCGCCCATGGCGATCAAGCCTCTTCAAAAGTAGTAGGTCGCGCGATAGAAACGATTGAATTGCCCGAAGGCACGACGATTGGCGCCATTGTCCGCAATGATGAGGTGCTGATCGCTCATGATGACATCGTCATCGAGACGAACGACCACGTGATTCTGTTTCTTATAGACCGCAGGGAAATTCAGAAAGTCGAACACTTATTCCAGGTCGGATTTACTTTTTTCTAGAAAATGCATGCCTCCATCATCATCAAGATCCTCGGCATTTTGCTCATGTTTTTTGGTGCACTGGGCAATCTCCCACCCATCGTGGTTTCCTGGCTCTATGACGACGGCTCGGCTTCCGCCTTCTTCATTTCTTTCCTGATTATTTTCGCGAGCGGGTTCGTGCTGTGGCTGGCGACGGCTCGGTCCCGTCAGGAACTCAGCAATAGAGATGGGTTTCTGGTCGTCACCCTGTTTTGGGCGGTGTTGGGTACGGCGGCATGCCTGCCCTTTATCCTGTCACCGGCGCTCGATCTCTCCGTAACCGATGCCATGTTCGAAGCCTTTTCCGGCATAACAACCACCGGTGCTACCGTGATCTCGGGCCTGGATGAGCTGCCGAAATCTATCCTATTCTATCGACAGCAACTGCAATGGCTGGGCGGTATGGGCATCATCATACTGGCGGTGGCGCTGTTACCTATGCTCGGCATCGGTGGCATGCAGCTCTATCGCGCCGAAAGCCCGGGGCCGGTGAAGGACAACAAGCTGGTACCCCGCCTTGCCGAGACAGCGAAAGCGCTGTGGTACATCTATCTAACCCTGACCGTAGCCTGTGCCCTGGCTTACTGGGCCGTTGGCATGAACCTATTCGATGCGATTAGTCACAGTTTCACTACCGTTGCCATTGGCGGTTTCTCGACCCATGACGCCAGTATGGGTTACTTCAATAGCGTCGCCGTCGACCTGGTTGCCATTGTCTTTATGTTCATTGCCGGCATTAACTTCGCTCTGCATTTCACCGCCTGGCGCCGCCGCGACGCCAAACACTACCTCGCCGATCCTGAATTCCTCTTCTACAGCTTTATCCTGGTATCTCTGTCGATTGTTACGGTGATGGTCCTGTATTTTTCAGATATCTACAGCAACATTTCCGAGTCAGTCATCAAGGGCGTATTCCAGGTTGTGTCGGTGGCAACAACCACTGGATTCACGACTGCCGATTTTAGCGCCTGGCCGCTATTCCTGCCCTTCCTGTTGTTCTATGCAGCAATTGTAGGGGCCTGCGCTGGCTCAACCGGCGGCGGCATGAAGGTTATACGCATCCTGTTGATCTTCAAGTCGGGCTTCAGGGAAGTGCAACGGCTAATTCACCCGAGGGCGGTTATTCCAATTAAGCTGGGCCGCAATCCGGTATCGGACCGGATTATTGAATCGGTATGGGGATTCTTTGCCGTCTATGTGATGGCATACATGGTCATGCTGCTGGCATTGCTGGCCACTGGCCTTGATATCATCACTGCATTCAGCGCTGTAGGCGCCTGCATTAACAATCTCGGACCGGGCCTGGCAACGATCACAGAAACCTATGGCCACCTGCCGGCAGCCGCAAAATGGATTCTCTGCTTCGCCATGCTGCTGGGCCGTCTCGAGGTGTTTACCCTGCTGGTGCTGTTCACGCCAATGTTCTGGAAGCGGTGAGCCCGGGCTGGGGTGCCTCTGATTAATCAATCAGAGGCACCCTGGTAAAACTTTTCACCATCTGCTCGGCGGCGAAACCGCTTGTATTCCCACTGGTACTGGGTGACGGCCAATCCCACACTGTGCTCAACGGTTCGATTGAGACCCCGTACCGAAGTTTGCAGATCTGCAGCGTAAATATCCTCATGCGCCACTTTGACGATTGCCTTGAACCCCTTCGCGCCAGGGAGTCGCTGGGCAAATCCGCAGAAGACCTTCACTCGCCGGCGCTGGATTAATTTGCTGATGAGCGTCATGGTGAATGCAGACTCGCCAAAAAACGGGGCATAGATCCCACCCTCGGTGCTGGGTACCTGGTCGGGGAGAATGCCCGCTAACTCCCCCTGTTGCAGCGCCTTGAGGAGTTGGGCCACACCCTTTCGATTGGTAGGCGCCAGGGACATGCCATTTCTCGATCTTGCCTTTTTTAACAGTCTGTCGAACGCTGGAATTTTTGGCGGTTGATAGAGAAATGTCGCCGGCATGTGATCGCAAATAAAAATGCCGAAGATCTCCCAATTACCTTGATGGGGCGCCAACAAGATCACGCCCTCTCCCGAATCGAGAGCCTGCTTTAGTTCATCCAGCCCCTCGGTTTCGGTTACCAGGGCGAGTGTTTTCCCCACCGGTAGCAGCCACGCCTTGCCCATTTCCAGCGCCGTGCATGCGGTATTTTTAAGACTCGCTCGCGCCAGAACCCGTATATCTTCTTCGCTTTTCCGTGGAAAGCACGCCTGGAGATTTCTGAATGTGGTGTTCCGCGCACGATTAGGAATCCTATACAGCAGACCACCCCACACCAAAGCAATGGCGTGCAGAACCCCAAGCGGCAACCACGCGAGTATTGTTAGGAAACTCCTGAGTAGAAAATAGTAGAAACTCTGAATAACGGCATCTCACTTTTGTTAAAAAAGGGGAACCTTCCCGCGACCATAAAATGGAAGCACAATTTGGCTTTAGAAACAATCCGCCAAAGCAACCAGCAACCGACTCTACGCTGGCCGGCTATGGATAAGTGACGGAGAATCAAGGATAATTGCAGTCCTTCGATATCTGGGCAGTCTCCGCACTATTCGGCATTACCGTGAACACAGCTACTGATCTGAATACCTTCCAGGGACTCATTCTGAGCTTACAACAATTCTGGGCCGCACAGGGTTGTGTCGTACTCCAACCGCTGGACCTGGAAGTCGGCGCTGGGACTTTTCATCCTGCCACATTTTTACGTGCGATTGGTCCGGAAAACTGGAATGCAGCCTATGTACAGCCATGTAGGAGGCCAAGTGATGGTCGCTATGGCGAGAATCCGAATCGCCTGCAACACTACTATCAGTTTCAGGTCATTCTGAAACCCTCTCCGATAGATATTCAGGAACTCTACCTCGCCTCGCTGGAAAATCTGGGAATTGATATGGCCGTTCATGACATTCGATTTGTAGAGGATAATTGGGAATCCCCAACCCTTGGTGCCTGGGGGATGGGATGGGAAGTATGGCTTAACGGCATGGAAATCACCCAGTTTACCTACTTTCAACAAGTCGGAGGACTCGAATGCCACCCCGTTAGCGGCGAGATTACCTACGGCATCGAACGCATCGCCATGTACCTCCAAGGTGTCGACTCGATTTACGATATCATCTGGACCGACGGCGCCAATGGCGTCGTCACCTACGGCGATGTATTCATGCAAAACGAAGTTGAAATGTCTGCGTACAACTTCGAGCACGCACCCGTGGACTTACTGTTTGGCTATTTCGATGATTGCGAGGCGCAATGTCAGAGTCTTATCGAAAACAATCTGACGCTGCCTGCCTATGAGCAGGTGCTAAAGGCGTCCCATTATTTCAATCTGCTCGATGCCAGAAATGCTATCTCGGTCACCGAGCGCCAGCGTTTTATCCTGCGGGTACGGTCCCTCGCTCGCAGTGTTGCTGAGAGCTATCTAGCCAGTCGCAAAGCACTCGGCTTTCCTCTCGCCCCCGAAGAATTACGCAAACAATACCTGGAATCGTAGCGGCGATGTCGGAGCAAGATTTTTTAGTTGAAATTGGCACAGAAGAGCTGCCCCCGAAAGCTCTTGGTGCATTGTCGAAGGCCTTTGAGAATAATATGAAAACGGGCCTGGAACAGGCCTGCCTCAGTTTCTCCGCCATTCATAGTTATGCGACCCCACGTAGACTCGCGGTCATGGTTAGCGAGCTTTTGGGGGAGCAGCCGGAGAAAAAGATCGAGCGCATGGGCCCCGCCGTTAACGCTGCGTTCGATGCTGATGGCAATCCAACTCTCGCGGCATTGGGCTTTGCCCGCTCCTGCGGAGTCGAAGTATCTAAGCTCGCCAGGGCCAGCAAGGGTGGTGTAGAAAAACTCAGCTTCTCAACTTCCCTGGCCGGTGCATCGGCACAGCATCTCCTGCCAGAAATCGTATCTGCCGCGCTTGGCAAACTTCCCATTCCAAAACCTATGCGCTGGGGCAGTTCCAGGGAAGAGTTCGTGCGTCCGGTTCATTGGGTGCTAATGCTATACGGCAGCGAATGCATCGACACTACGATCCTAGGTGTTACTACCGGTGCTACAACCCGGGGCCATCGCTTCCTTTATAACCAAAAAATCGAAGTGCCTCTCCCTGCTGAATATGAATCTTTGTTAGAGGAAACCGGCAGCGTCATTGCTGATTTTGAAAAGCGCAAGGAATGCATCCGCAACTTGGTCACAGAAGAAGGCAACAAAGTCGGTGCGACCGCGGTTGTTGATGACGCCCTGTTGGATGAAGTCACGGGGCTCGTTGAATTCCCTGTGGCTCTGACCGGGAAATTTGACGAACATTTTCTGGAAGTGCCGGCAGAAGCGCTGATAATAGCGATGAAGTCCCATCAACGGTATTTCTATCTGCTCGATGGCGACTCTAATTTGATTCCCTACTTTATCACCGTGAGCAATATTCGCAGCACCGATCCGGCTCAGGTGATTACAGGCAACGAGCGGGTCATCCGGCCAAGATTAGCCGACGCGCGATTTTTTTATGAACTGGACAAGAAGTCTTCGCTCGAGTCTCACCTCGAACAACTCAAGCACATTGTATTCCAGAAACAACTTGGAACAGTGTTTGACAAATCCCAACGGGTGGCCAGTCTTGCCGGCTATCTTGCTCAACAACTCGGTGCCGACCCCGCACAATGCAAACGTGCTGCCCTGTTATCCAAGTGCGACCTGGTGACCTCGATGGTGGGAGAATTTGCTGATCTACAGGGGCGGATGGGTTACTACTATGCTCTCAATGATGGCGAGGATCCAGCGGTTGCGGTGGCCATTAACGAGCAGTATATGCCCCGTTTCGCAGGCGACAGTATTCCCGCATCACTTACAGGAAGCGTGCTGGCGGTAGCAGACAAGCTCGATTCCATGCTTGGTATGTTTGCCGTAGGTCATCCACCTACCGGATCGAGAGATCCTTTTGCCTTGAGGCGGTCGGCTATTGGTATTTTGAGAATCCTGGTTGAGAATAAACTGGATCTCAATATTCTGACGACCATTGAGCAAGCCGCGTCCGGATTTGACGCCGTCAACATTGAGCAACAGGCCTGTATGGACGTGTTCGAATTTTTGCTGGATCGATTTCGCAGCTGGTATACAGATCAGGGCATTCCCATCGATGTGTTTCAGTCGGTGATGGCACTCAAGCCGCAACGTCCACTCGATTTCCATGAGCGAATTTTGGCGGTCCACCACTTTAGTAAATTGCAGCAGGCGCAGTCCCTATCTGCCGCAAATAAGAGGGTTTCAAACCTGCTATCCAAATTTGACGGTGAGCTTGCAGACTCAGTAATCGATGAATCCCTACTAGTAGAGCCTGCCGAAAAGAACCTGTATGAAGCCTTGACTGGCAAAATGGGGGATGTGGCGCCTTTGTTCGACGAAGGCCAGTACAGGGATGGGCTGCAACAGTTGGCGAGCCTAAGAGATAGTGTCGATACTTTTTTCGACTCGGTACTGGTTATGAGTGAAGACCAGGGCCTGCGTAATAATCGTATTGCCCTGCTACAGCAACTCCGTAGTTTGTTTCTTCGGGTAGCCGATATCTCATTCTTACATAAATCCTGATACCACCTGGATAAATAGAACCCACACTATGAAGTTAGTCATACTCGATAGAGATGGTGTGATCAATGAAGACTCCGACGCCTACATCAAGTCCGTCGATGAGTGGATTCCCATAGACGGGAGTATCGAAGCCATAGCCTCTCTTAGCAAGGCTGGATACACCATCTTAATTGCCACCAATCAATCCGGCATCGGCAGAAAGATTTTTGACGAAATCGCATTGTCGGCCATGCACCTTAAACTCTGCGGCCTGGTTGAAGACAGCGGTGGTACCGTAGACGGTATTTTCTACTGCCCCCATTTGCCAACTGATCACTGTGAATGTCGCAAACCCGGGGTCGGTTTGCTGCGCCAGATGGAAGCGGAGTTTAGTTGTAAATTGGCCGGTGCCAGTTTTGTCGGAGACGCTCTGAAAGATGTGGAAGCTGCGCTTGCCTTTGGTTGTAAGCCGCTGTTGGTTCGCACCGGGAAAGGACTTGAAACCGAAAGGATGTTGCAGAACCTGGATTTCGAAGAGGTGCCGGTGTTTGATACTCTTGCCAGTGCTGCCCGACAGATTCTGAGCAAGGAGGAAGTTCGCTGAGGCTGGTGTAATTGGATCCTTGCCCAAGGGCCGGCGCTGCGTTTTCCCCTTCGTCTCCCGGCCCCTTAAAACGCCCTTATATATCCAGATTCTCGGCCGCCAGCGCGTTGTCTTCTATAAACTCACGTCGCGGTTCAACCTGATCTCCCATCAGGGTATTAAACAACTGGTCCGCTCCGATGGCGTCATCAATAGTGACTTGCAGCATCCGCCGCGTTTCCGGATTCATGGTGGTGTCCCATAACTGGTCCGGGTTCATCTCTCCAAGGCCCTTATAGCGCTGTAAATAGTGCCCCTTCATGGCGTCATTCGTTAGCCACTTGATCGCCTCCCCAAAGCTATCTACCTCGTGGGTCTTCTCGCCGCGCTTGACGTAGGCGCCGTCCTCGATAAGTCCGTCCAGGGTCTCCCCCAGACCCGCGAGTGCCCGATATTCCCCTGAATGAAAGAAATCGCTGCTGAACCCATACTCCTTTTCCAGGCCGTGCAAATTTAGCCTGGCGGACGGCAAATAGATATGACGCTCACTATCTTCCTTAACCTCGAACGTATAGTTTGCACTCACACCAGCCTGGTGCTGCTGCAGACTGTCGGCAAGCGCATCCACCCACTGTTTGACCTGGTCTGCTGACTTGAGCTCAGATTCGGCCAGACGCCGGGTGAAGATCATTGCTTCAAGAATTTCTGAAGGATACAGCCTGGCCAGACGGCTGATGATTGCATAGGCCTCATTGTATTTCTTCACCAGTGATTCCAGCGCGTCTCCGGAAATTCCCGGAGCCTCGGAATTCACGTGCAGGCTGGCTTCTTCCAGCGCAATTTGGGTCTGGTAATTAGCCAGTTCGGTATCATCTTTTAGATATTGCTCTTGTTTGCCTTTGCGAATTTTGTACAGTGGAGGCTGGGCAATGAAGATATGCCCTCTCTCCACTAAATCCTTCATTTGGCGAAAGAAGAAAGTCAGCAGCAGTGTGCGGATATGAGATCCATCTACGTCAGCGTCCGTCATGATAATAATGCTGTGATAACGAAGATTATCAGGAGAAAATTCTTCATTGCCGATACCGCAGCCAAGCGCCTTAATCAGTGTGCCAATCTCGGCAGAACTTAACATTTTGTCAAATCGCGCCTTTTCGACATTAAGGATCTTGCCCTTGAGCGGCAAAATGGCCTGGTTTTTGCGATTCCTACCTTGTTTGGCTGAGCCGCCAGCCGAATCTCCCTCCACTATATAAATTTCTGACAGGGCTGGGTCCTTCTCCTGGCAGTCGGCCAATTTCCCTGGTAGTCCAGCCACGTCCAAAGCACCCTTGCGCCGCGTCATTTCCCTGGCTTTCCTGGCTGCCTCGCGGGCTCGAGCGGCATCAATCATCTTGCTTACAATGAGCTTCGCGTCCTGCGGGTTCTCCATCAGGTAATCACCGAAATGGGAGCCCATCTCCTGCTCTACAACACCCTTGATCTCTGAGGACACCAGTTTATCCTTGGTTTGAGATGAAAATTTCGGATCCGGTACCTTAACCGAAATAATCGCTGTCAGCCCTTCCCGGGCATCATCTCCGCTTGTGGCTACATCTTTTCCTTTTTTATTAGCCAACTCCTTGTCAATATAGTTGTTTAGCACCCGCGTCAATGCGCCGCGAAATCCGGCCAGGTGGGTGCCACCGTCTCTCTGGTGGATATTGTTGGTATAGGGGAATATGTTCTCCTGGTAGGAATCATTCCATTGCAAAGCGACTTCGACGGTGATGCCATCTTTCTTGCGCTCAGACTCGAAATGGAACATCTTGTTGACCGTGGTCTTATTCTTGTTCAGGTACTCGACAAAAGCCTTGAGACCACCATCGTAGTTAAACAGCTCCTGCTTGCCGGAGCGCTCATCTATAAGCCGAATGGACACTCCAGCGTTAAGAAACGCTAACTCACGTAGTTTTTTGGCAAGGATATCATAGTGAAATTCCACGTTTGAGAAGGTGTCTGGGGATGGCTTAAAATGGCATTCTGTCCCGGTACGGCTGGTCTCGCCCACCACGGCTAACGGCTCCACTGGAACGCCATGCTCATAATATTGCTCGTAGACTTTTTTGTCTCGCCTGATGGTGAGCTTCAACTCTTCCGACAGCGCATTGACAACAGACACGCCTACTCCGTGCAGCCCACCCGACACCTTGTAGCTATTGTCATCGAACTTACCGCCGGCATGTAGAACAGTCATGATGACTTCTGCTGCCGAGACGCCTTCTTCGTGCATTTCCGTGGGGATGCCACGGCCGTTGTCTGTAACAGTAATCGTCTCGCCGACGTGAACAATTACTCGTATGTCGTCGCAATGTCCGGCCAGAGCCTCGTCTACGGAATTGTCGACCAGCTCGAAGACCATATGGTGGAGTCCAGTTCCATCGTCTGTGTCTCCAATGTACATTCCTGGGCGCTTGCGTACGGCATCGAGGCCCTTAAGCACCTTAATACTGTCGGAATTATATTCCGATTGGGATTCGTCACTCATAAAACACACTCCGGCAGCACAGGCTCAAAAATTAAATTAGCCTCACTACCCATAGCGGATAAAACAATTGAATATCAAGTCGTTATTGTACCACGTTCCACGTGGAACACCGCCTTATCTATCTGGCCCAGTTCTGCCTCAATCGCACCCAGATCGATACATGTAACGAACAATTGGCCGCCAAGTTGCATCAACATCTTGAGCACCGCCAAACGATTCCCCTTATCCAGTTCCGATGGGAGATCGTCTGCCAAATAAACGCACTGACGACCGGAGGATTCAGCAAGGAGTCGGGCCTGGGCTATCTTTAGAGCGCTTACCAATATTTTCTGTTGGCCTCTGGAGAGATATTCTATGGCTAGATTTTTGGCAATTTGGACTTTGATATCTGCTCTATGGGGGCCGTTCTGCGTGGCGCCGTAGCGCAGATCCGCTTCCAGCCCTGAAGAGAGCACCGCAGCAAAATCCAGGGCAGAATCCCATCCCGGATCATAACGCAATGTAAGCTTATCAATCGCCTCGCCCCGAAGAGATGAATAAACACTCTGGAAGACAGGAAGGAGTCGAGCAAAATAAGCTGCTCTAGCCGCGTCCATAGCTACAGCTGCCCGAATCAGCTCAGCGTCCCATGCATGGATCTGGTTTTTGTCCAGCCGGCTTTGCCTGAGGAGCGTATTCCTGTTTGCCACGCATCTGTTAACTGTTCTCCAATTCCCCAGGAAGGAAGGTTCCACGTGAAACACACCCCAGTCCAAAAACCTCCTGCGTGCCTTCGGCCCTCCCTCCAACAGGCGAAAAGAATTCGAATCCAACACCTGCACCGGAATCGCCCGGGCCACATTCTCCCAGTTTTTCTGTTTTTGGTCCTGAAACTTGAGTTGGTTGGCTTGTCTTCGCCGCCTACTGAGGCCTATGCGGCCTCCATCCGCCAACTCCACATAAACGATGGCTTCGGAGGAATCCTCGCCAATAAGTGTTTGCGGCCTGCCGCTTCTGAACGAACGGCCCGTCGCCAACAAGTGGATGGCCTCCAACATACTGGTCTTGCCGCTCCCGTTTTCGCCCCGGAACAAATTCAACCTGGGGCAGGGGGCGAGAGTAGCGGTTTCTATATTCCTGATAGATGTAATATTGAGCCGGGTTATTTCGCTCATGGTGCTGCCTGGAAAGTGAAAAAGCCGAAATCCTGTGGCACTACAGGCGCATTGGCATCACTACATAGAGGGCTTCGCTGCCTTCCTCAGCCTCCAGCAAAGCACTGCTATTCGGGTCGGAAAGCGTGATACGCACGCGATTGCTCGTCAATGTAGACAGGACATCAATCAGATAACTTACATTAAAGCCTATTTCGAGCGCCTCGCCTTCATAGTCAACCGATACAATTTCCTCTGCCTCCTCTTGCTCAGGGTTGTTGGCCAAAATCTTTAACTCCCCATTAGATAGCAACACCTTCACTCCCCTGTGTTTTTCGTTAGATAATATGGAAGCCCTGGCGAAGGCATCGCGTAGCTCCTGGCAATTCCCGATCACAATCTTATTGCCCCCTTTGGGAAGGACTCGGTTGTAATCCGGAAACTTTCCGTCTACCAGCTTTGAAGTAAAGGTGATGGCAGGCACCCTGGCCCGAATATGGTTTTGCCCGAAGGTGAGATCGATATCCCCGCCATCGTCGGCCAACAGTCGGGCCAATTCCATAATGCCTTTCCGTGGCAGAATCAGTTGTTGAACTTCGTCGGCGCCATTTTCGATCGGCAGTGTTTCCATTGCCAGGCGGTGGCCATCAGTAGCGACTACCCGCAGGGACTCTGACGCAACTTCAAAAAGCATACCATTAAGGTAGTAGCGAACGTCCTGTTGTGCCATGGCAAAGCTGGTATTCTCCAGCAATTCTCTCAATTTTGACTGTGCCAGGCCGAGAGAAAATGTATCGGGCTCTTCCTCTATATTCGGGAACTCTGTCGCCGGCAGCGTAGCTAGCGTGAATCTGCTCCTGCCAGATTTAAGGGTGAGCCTTTCGTCCGCCAACTTCAGCTCTACCGCGGACTGGTCAGCCAGAGATTTACAGATGTCGAGGAGCTTCCTGGCTGGAACCGTTATTTCTCCGGGCTGTATCGCCTCATCAACAGTCACCCGAGCAACCAGTTCTACTTCCAGGTCTGTCCCGGTAAGTGATAGCTCACTATCTTTTAGCGCCATGAGCACATTCGATAAAACCGGCAGGGTTTGCCGTCGCTCAACGACACCGCAGACTGTTTGCAGTGGCTTTAACAGGGCTTCACGTGATATCACGAAATGCATGGCGTTTCTTTCCCTTATTCTATGGATCTAGCTAGATAGCGATCTAAGTAAATTGTTGTAATCTTCTTTAATATCGATGGAGCTGTGACGCAATTTATTTACCTGTTTGCAGGCATGTATCACCGTGGTGTGGTCTCTGCCCCCGAAAGCATCCCCAATTTCTGGCAAACTATGATTAGTAAGCTCCTTTGACAGGCTCATGGCCACCTGCCTGGGCCTCGCAATCGACCTGTTCCGACGCTTGGATAACATATCCGCCATTTTGATCTTGTAGTATTCGGCCACAGAGCGTTGAATATTATCGATGGTAACGAGCTTGTCCTGCAGCGCAAACAAGTCCCGCAAGGCCTCTTTTATCAGGTCCAGATCAATTTTCTCGCCGACGAAGTTTGCATGGGCGATAACACGCTTCAAGGCACCTTCCAACTCACGAACATTAGATCTCAGCCGTTGCGCAATAAACAGGGCGGCCTCATTTGGCAAGTCGATGTCGCACTGTGCAGCCTTGTTGATCAGGATCGCGGCCCTGGTTTCCAACTCAGGCGGCTCAACTGCCACTGTGAGCCCCCAACCAAATCGTGATTTCAACCTCTCTTCAAGCCCATTGATCTCTCTATGAAAGCGGTCACAGGTGAGGATTATCTGCTTACCTCCCTCCAGCAGGGCATTAAAGGTATGGAAAAATTCTTCCTGGGATCGCTCCTTGCCGGCAAAAAATTGAATATCATCGATCAGGAGGGCATCGACTGACCGATAGAAGCGTTTGAATTCATTGATCGCATTCAACTGCAGCGCAGTCACCATGGTTGCAACAAATGTCTCCGAATGCAGATAGACCACCTTCGCATCTGGCTTTTTTGCCACCAGATAGTTTCCGATAGCGTGCATTAAGTGAGTCTTTCCTAACCCCACACCCCCGTAAATAAAGAGGGGGTTATAAGCATAGCCCGGATTTTCAGCTACCTGTATCGATGCCGCCCTGGCCAATTGGTTTGATTTCCCTTCGATAAAATTATCGAAGGTGTTGAGACTGTTGAGAGCACCCCGATGTCTTAGTTTGCCTTCTATTATGGTATCCATATTACGGCGGTGGACAAGCGATTCAGGGCCAAGGCTGAATTGGCCTTGAATGTGGAGTGGAGCTGTCAAGGGTTTCACCGGTGTCGGCGCTGTAACGCTCCTCTGGGAATCATTCGTAATTGCCGCGCCAACTGTGGCGGATCTTTCCACGGGTGTCACTTCCAGCATTACCTGAAGATTATCATCAGCAAGTTCTTTAACGATCTCGCTTATTCTTCCCAGAAATTTCCCCTTTACCCAATCCTGGATGAATCTATTGGGCGCAAACAAGCGCAACGTGTCGCCATCCATTTTTGCCTGCAGGGGTCTGATCCAGGTGTTAAATTGCTGCGAAGGAATTTCTACTTTCAAACAATCGATACATTTTTGCCAATATGTGACTACCACTTTACACTTGCCCGCTCATTTATTATTGGAATCTGGTGTCAATTCTAACCACAAGAATTAGAGTTATCCACTGCGGCAAGCACTAAAAATCGGTTTTTTGAGCTTGTTTTATTTATAGTATTTTCAATAAGTTAGAATCAAACTGCTGATAAATACCGAGGCAAGAAAAACGTTGTTTCTGTGAATTGGCGGCAAGGCTGTTGATAAACAAACTGTGGATAAGATGTTATTAAGTGGGGAGTATAAAAAATATCGGCCTGCTAGCCAAATCAGTGCACAAAAAACTCTCTAGGCTGATACGACATTGGCCCTTCTGCAAAAATCGAAATTGATTGCATCAGCGGGTCAAAACCTCTAGAATTCGCGCTCTTTTTGCAACCGTCTCTTGGGCGGATTCTTGATTGAAAACCTGGTTTTACCATTATGAAAAGAACATTTCAACCCAGTCTGATTAAGCGCGCCCGCACCCACGGCTTTAGAGCTCGAATGGCAACCAAGGGCGGTCGTCTGGTACTAAAGAGACGACGCGGACGAGGACGCGCCAAGCTTTCAGCCTGAGTCCGGCTTTTCGATCCCCATCGGGTTGAATAGAGAATCCTAAGTGCCTGCTAGCGGCTTTTCCAAAAACTCCCGGTTACTAAAGGCTGCAGAATACAAGGCTGTCTTTGACGGCGCCCAGTTTAATGTTTCCTGCCGCTGCTTTCTTATTCTTGCCGTTAGCAATAAATTTTCAAAATCGCGACTTGGGCTGGTTCTCGCCAAGAAAAATATCCCTGGCGCTGTTCAACGCAATCGGATCAAGCGTCATCTCAGGGAATCATTTCGCCGCGGCCCGGGTCTGGCGAGCCCTTTGGATTTAGTTGTACTCGTGCGAAAGGATGCTGATAAACTGAACAACTCTCAGCTATCACAGCAGATAGCCTCGTTGTTTGAAGACCTAAATAGTAAACTTAACAACACTGACCGCTCCTAATGGCGTTTCGACCCAACAACCCATGCTAAAGAAAATACTAATTCGACTAATCACTTTTTATCAGCTGAGCTTGAGTTTGCTGATCGGAAACCAGTGCCGTTTCTACCCGACTTGTTCTCAATACACCAAGGAATCTATCGAGATACATGGTTCAGTTAAAGGCTCGTGGTTAGGAATGCGTCGCATAAGTAAATGCCATCCCTGGCACGCCGGCGGCTATGATCCTGTTCCGAATGTTGAGCCCGTCGCGGGTCGCCTTACAATCAAGTAACACAGTATGGATTTTAATCGCTTTTTCCTTTACACATCCCTGGCCATCGTCACCTATTTGTTATTGCTCGCGTGGCAGCAAGACTATCCTCCGCTAGTAGATGACGGTAGTGCCCTAAGCAGCGAGGCAATTGCCGAAGTACCGCTGATCCCTCAGGGCATTGATGCCGCTCCTGCCACCGATGTCCCCAGCGATCTACCCAAGCAAAACACTCCCGCCGGGCAGGACACACCTACAATCGTGCAGCAGGTGACATCAAAGCCAACGGATATCAGATCTGTAGCAGTGTCCACCGATACATTTGAACTCCAGATTGATCTTGATGGCGGTGATATTGTTAGCCTGTCGCTACCGAAATTCCTGAAAGAGCTGGATGTGACAAGTGACCCCTTTGTAATGCTCGATACACTGCCTGGCAGGGTTTATGTGGCGCAGAGCGGGTTGATAGGTAGAGACGGCATCGACAATGTGGGCAGGGCTGACTATCAGGCAAGCGCAACTTCTTACCACATGACAGAATCTGATAATTCGTTGACTGTGGATTTAAAGATGCGCAGCGACGAGGGTGTTCAAATCACAAAGCGTTTCGGCTTTGCTCGAGATAGCTACTTGATTGATATCACTTTTATCGTCGACAATCTGACCGGCGAAAGCTGGCAGGCAAATGCCTTCGGACAGATCAAGCGAGACAGCTTCGATGATCCCAGTAATGCGGGCGGCTTTGGACGAACTTATCTTGGTTTTGTCGGCACCAACGAGGATGACCCCTACATAGAAATAGACTTCGATGATGTCGATGATGGCACCACCAGCACGGAAATAAATGGCGGCTGGATAGCTTTTAGTCAGCACTACTTCCTCTCCGCCTGGATTCCTCATGTAGATTCAACGAATCGATTTACCACTCGAAAAAACCAGATTAATCAGTATTTGGGAGAATTCACCAGCTCCGCCTTTGTGGTTGAACCCCGTAGCAGTGGCAGTCATACCATACAGTATTACGCCGGACCCAAGGATCAGTATGCCCTGGCCGAAATTTCACCGAGCCTTGACCTCACCATTGACTATAGCTTCCTTTGGCCTATTGCATCTCCAATATACTGGTTACTGTCACGCATCAATTCCGTAATTGGCAACTATGGGCTCTCCATTATTCTTCTCACCCTCTGTGTGAAGGCCGCTTTCTACAAGCTGTCGGAAACTCAATACCGGTCTATGGCCGGCATGCGGCGATTAATGCCAAAGATGCAGCAACTCAAAGAAAGCTATGCAGATGACAAAATGAAGCTGCAAAAAGCCACCATGGATCTGTACAAGAAAGAGAAGATCAACCCCTTCGGTGGTTGTCTGCCCATGCTCGTGCAAATGCCGGTATTCATTGCCCTTTATTGGGTTTTACTTGAAAGCGTTGAGCTGCGACATGCACCCTTCATTTTTTGGCTTAATGATCTTTCCGTGCGGGACCCATTCTTCGTGTTGCCATTACTAATGGGGGCGACAATGTTTCTGCAGACATCTCTCAGTCCGGCTCCCGCAGACCCGATGCAAGCGAAGGTGATGAAGCTCATGCCGGTGATGATGACTGTGATCTTTCTCTGGTTCCCGGCTGGCCTTGTGCTTTACTGGTTTACCAATGCAGCGCTGGGTATCTTGCAGCAGTGGTACATCACCCGAAAGATCGAGGCCGCCTACGAGGCTAAAAAAGCCAGCTAAAATAGCGGCTTCTCCAGGGCGCCTCTGATCCACCCGGCGGCACCAAACCTCCAATGCCTCATATCGATAATGACACAATCTGCGCAATCGCGACTCCCCCTGGTCGGAGCGGCGTCGGCATAGTCCGTGTTTCCGGGCCCCTGGCCGCATCTATTGCAAAAAATATTCTTGGGCTGGACCCGACACCCCGCTATGCCCATTATTCAGATTTTACCGGCGCAGATGGTGAAGTACTGGATCAGGGTATTGGGCTTTTCTTCCGCCAGCCCGAGTCGTTCACTGGAGAGGATGTTTTCGAACTACAGGGTCATGGTAACAGCCACGTGCTTGCAAGCTTGCGTGACAGGATACTTTCACTCGGTGCGCGGCTGGCAAGACCCGGCGAATTCTCAGAACGCGCATTCCTCAATAACAAGATAGACCTGGTCCAGGCCGAGGCAATTGCCGACCTGATTGATTCCAGTTCACAACAGGCAGTCAGGTCTGCGCTGAGAACGCTGCGGGGACATTTTTCCCGACAGATATCCCTGGTAATAGAAAAATTGATTGCCACCCGCGTGGATATAGAGGCTGCGATAGATTTCTCGGATGAAGACATTAGCGTGATCTCCAACACCAGAGTCGAGCAGTCACTTGCTGATATTCTTGAGGACTTAGATAAAATCTTCGAAGGAGCGCAACAGGGTGCGATCCTTAAACAAGGCATGAATGTCGTCCTGGCCGGCAAACCCAATGCCGGCAAATCCAGTCTACTTAATGCCCTGTCCGGAATTGATAGCGCGATTGTTACGCCGGTGCCCGGGACTACACGCGATGTCCTTACCGAACCAATTACACTCGATGGGCTGCCACTGAACATCGTCGACACCGCGGGACTCAGGGACAGCAGTCATATCGTGGAGCGCGAGGGTGTGAAGCGCGCGAAACTGGCCATCGATCAGGCGGACCAGATTCTGCTGATAGTGGACCAACTCACCCATGCGCAGGATACGGTCAGCGCAGATACTGTGGAAAAGCTGTTGGCATCACTGGGATTAATTGGTGACGCATCGGCAGGGATTGGTTCTTTACTGAACCGAACCACCCTGGTTTTCAACAAGACCGACCTGGTCAAAGACGGCAAGACCGGTCTTGATAGTGTGGATTGCGGTGGCATCAAGATTACTGTCATAAACATCTCTGCGAAGACTGGGTCTGGCGTCGAATTGGTGAGGGAGCACTTAAAATGCCGTGCCGGTTACAACCCAGGCACCGAGGATGTTTTTGTGGCGCGACAGAGACACCTTATTGCTCTTGAAGCTGCTGCGGAATTAGTCAAATCCGCGATCCAGAATATGGACGCCAAGTCACCGCTTGAATTGCTTGCGGAAGATCTGAGGCTCGCACAAAAGGAACTCGGGGCGATCACCGGTGAGTTCACCAGCGACGATTTGCTGGGAGAGATATTTTCCACATTCTGCGTGGGAAAATAGCCCGACGCTATAGCCTGTGTGTAAGTAAGCCCTAAAGGTTAAAATCAGGTGAATAAATCAAATATAATCACCTCAACGCGGAAGCGGATGAAATTTATTCACAATCAGTCCAAGCCTTATGTCTAGCTTCCCAAGTGGTTTTTAAGTACTTTGGGCTTAGTCTAAGCCTCTATTATTTAAAGAGTTTTGTGGCTTTTCAACAGAAAACCGCCGAAGTATCAATATCAACATTAATACCTTTAACTACATACCTACTATAATAGGTTTGTAGTAGTTATTGTTATTGATGTGAGTAACTGGAAATAGGTTTGTGAAAATCGAGCCTGTTGCCGGTACCCTCAGCTAATCTGCAGACCCAGCGATATGGAATATTCCAAGCACTATCAAGTTATTGTCATCGGTGGTGGCCACGCTGGTACCGAGGCCGCACTGGCGTCGGCGCGGCAAGGTGTGGCCACCTTGCTGGTTACTCACAGCATCGAGACGCTGGGGCAAATGTCCTGTAATCCAGCGATCGGCGGAATTGGTAAAAGCCACCTGGTGAAGGAAGTGGATGCCCTCGGTGGTGCCATGGCGAAAGCCGTGGATCTGGCGGGTATTCAGTTCCGCGTGCTCAACGCCAGCAAAGGCCCAGCGGTTCGAGCCACCCGGGCCCAGGCGGACAGAGTTCTCTATAAAGCGGCAATTCGCCAGATTCTGGAGCAACAGGAAAACCTCGATCTGTTCCAGCAAGGAGTGGATGATCTCCTCATCGAGTCTGATGAGATACAGGGAGTAATTACCCAGATGGGCCTGGTGTTCAGGGCACCGAAAGTGGTTTTAACCACCGGGACATTTCTGGGCGGCAAGATCCATATTGGAATGAAAAATAACGCCGGTGGCAGGGCGGGGGATCCGCCATCGACTGCCCTCGCTAACACGCTTCGGCAATTACCCCTGCGTGTGGATAGATTGAAGACGGGGACTCCGCCGAGGATAGATGCCAGGACCGTCAATTTTTCCGCAATGCAGGTGCAGGAAGGCGACACCCCCTTGCCGGTCATGTCCTACCTGGGAAAGCAATCACAGCACCCGCGACAGGTGAATTGTTTTATCACCACAACCAACGAGCGCTGCCATGAAGTGATTCGTAGCGGCCTGGATAGGTCGCCCATGTATACGGGCGTCATTGAAGGGACAGGGCCTCGTTATTGCCCTTCCATCGAAGACAAGGTAATGCGATTCGCCGACAAAACATCCCATCAGATTTTCGTAGAGCCCGAAGGCCTCACTACCAACGAACTATACCCAAATGGTATTTCTACCAGCCTGCCGTTCGATATCCAGGTGGACATGGTTCGGCAAATCAAGGGATTTGAGAATGCGCATATAACCCGGCCCGGTTATGCCATAGAGTATGATTTTTTTGATCCAAGAGATTTACACTATTCACTGGAAACACGCTGCATCAAAGGTCTGTATTTCGCCGGTCAGATCAACGGCACAACTGGCTACGAAGAGGCGGCCGCGCAGGGTTTACTGGCAGGATTGAATGCAGCCAGGGCTGCTAGTGGCAAAGACTATTGGTGCCCAAGGAGGGATCAGGCCTATCTTGGGGTCCTAGTCGATGACCTGATTACTCTTGGTACCAATGAGCCCTACCGCATGTTTACCAGTCGCGCGGAATATCGATTAACCCTGCGCGAAGACAATGCCGATTTGCGACTCACAGAAACGGGAAGAGAGTTGGGGCTGGTCGATGAGCAGCGTTGGCGATTCTTTAATGAGAAGCGCGAGAAAATTGAGTGCGAGTTGGACCGCTTGCGCCATCGCTGGGTGCAACCACGCACAGCAGAAGCGGCGAAGGTGGATTTGTTACTGGAGAAACCTATAGCACGGGAATATTCTCTGGCGGATCTCCTGGCTCGGCCACACGTCGATTATGTTGCCCTGTGCCAGGCAGTGGACGATGCGGGTGCCGGCTTAGGCGAGCTGGAGGGGATGGATCAACAGGTCTCCCAACAGGTAGAAATCCAATTAAAATACCAGGGTTATATCAATCGACAAGAGCTCGAAATCGATCGCCTGAAGCGACAGGAAAACACCGTGCTGCCCGCCGATTTTGACTATCAACAGCTGCAGGGGCTGTCTAACGAATTGAAAGAAAAGCTGATCGTGGCGAGGCCGGAAAATATCGGCAGGGCTAGTCGAATATCAGGCATGACCCCGGCGGCTATTTCCATACTCCTGGTTTACCTAAAGAAGTTCAAGACACCCGACCGCAAAGCCAGCTAATGGCTGTAATTCATCGACAGGGTCAAGCGGTAGTATCTCAGGCCCTGCAGCAGGAATTGAGACAGGGGCTGAAGCAACTAGGGTTGGTGGCAGATGACAGCCAGGTGATGTCTCTAATTACCTATCTCCTGCTTTTAAAAAAATGGAACCACCATTTTAACCTGTCTGGTATCGATGACATCGATGCCATGGTGTCTATGCACCTGTTGGATAGTTTGTCTCTAAATCCCTATTTGCATGGAAGCAGAATCGTTGATGTCGGCACCGGTGCCGGCTTGCCAGGAATACCGCTTGCGATCATGAATCCGGAAAAGAATTTCCTGCTTATCGATAGCAACGGCAAGAAGACACGGTTTCTATTCCAGGTCAAAATAGCCTTGCAACTTGAGAACATCAGCGTCGTAAATACTCGGATCGAGCACTATCAAAATCAGCAGCAAATTGATATGGTGATGTGCCGTGCCTTCTCTACCCTAGAGGAGATGGTCACCAAATCACAGCACTTATTTGGCAAAGAAACCAAACTGCTAGCCATGAAAGGACGCTACCCGGAGCAAGAGTTACGCGAGCTGCCCAAGGGATTTGAAGTAAGCAGGGTTATTAAATTGGAAATACCCGGGAGTGAAACCCACCGACATTTCGCCGAAGTGATTCGCAACGAATTTTGGAGTGAGCCAAGTGGGTAAAGTTTTAGCAATCACAAACCAGAAGGGAGGTGTGGGAAAAACCACCACCTCGGTTAATCTGGCCGCGTCGTTAAAAATCACCAAAAAGAGAGTACTCCTTATCGACCTCGATCCCCAGGGTAATGCCACCACGGGAAGCGGCATCGACAAGGCCGGCTTGAGCTTGTCTGTATACGATATGCTCTGTGGTGACAAGGAATTTGATCAGGTCGTAGCGCACCCGCATGAGGCCGGTTATGATCTGTTGCCATCAAATACGGATTTGGTAGCCGCCGAGATTGAATTACTAAATATTGACGACCGCGAATTGAGACTGCGAAAAATCCTCGACAGGGTTAAACATAACTATGACTATATCGTTATCGATTGTCCGCCATCGTTGAACATGCTCACGGTGAATGCGCTGGTAGCAGCCGATGGTGTGGTGATCCCGATGCAATGCGAATACTACGCACTGGAAGGGCTGTCCGCACTGATGGAAACGATAGGCACCATTCGCGACCGCTTGAATCCGGATCTCAAAATTGAAGGCATATTGCGAACCATGTATGACCCGAGGAACAAACTGACAACCGAAGTCAGCAGTCAGTTATTTAGTTATTTCGGTGATACCGTATACAGAACAGTTGTGCCGCGAAATGTCAGACTGGCTGAAGCACCCAGCTATGGCATCCCTGTGATTAAATACGACCGGCACTCGAGAGGAGCCCTCGCTTATTTAGCTCTCGCCGGCGAACTGTTACGGCGAAATGATGAGGCCGCCGCCGGTATTTCCGGATAACCCGGCGCAAATCCCGAATGCGCTGGAGCTTAGGTGTGAGATGAAAGAGAAAAAGAAGCTTGGAAAAGGCCTCGATGCGCTGTTATCAGCAGGCAGCACAGAAACCATGGCCAGCCTCTTGGGCGGGCCCCAAAATCGGCCAGTATCGGTGTCAGCGAACCAAGACGGAGCCCTGATGCATGTCCCTGTTGACCGGGTTCAGCGTGGAAAATATCAACCCAGAACCGACATGCACGAAGAAGCGCTGCAGGAATTGGCCAATTCCATCAAGGCTCAAGGGGTTATGCAGCCCATCATAATCCGCCCTATTTCTTCCGATAAATATGAGATTATCGCCGGCGAGCGGCGCTGGAAGGCAAGCCAGATCGTTGGGCTCGACACCATCCCCGCCATTATAAAACCGGTCGGAGATGAGGCTGCCATCGCCATGTCTCTTATCGAGAATATCCAGCGGGAGAACCTCAACCCCATCGAAGAAGGGATGGCACTAAAACGACTACAGGATGAATTTGAGCTTACCCAACAAGAGGTAGCAGACGCGGTTGGCAAGTCTCGCACCAGCGTGACTAACCTGATTCGACTGATCGGCTTGAGTATCGATGTGCGGCGCATGCTGGAACATGGCGACCTGGAGATGGGTCATGCCCGGGCGTTGCTCTCGTTGCCCGACATGCAACAATCAGAAGCAGCTCGTGCTGTTGTTGGCCGAGGCCTGTCGGTGCGACAAACCGAATCCCTGGTAAGACGCCTTATTGCTGGGGGCGGTGAGGCCAGAGCCAGCAAACTGGTCGACCCAGATATCAAGAACCTGGAAGAAAATCTAGCCGAAAAATTGGGTGCCCAGGTAATGATACAGCACACCGCAAAAGGGAAGGGGAGACTTGTTCTAAAATACAACTCTCTGGATGAGCTGGACGGCATCCTGTCTCACATAAAATGATAATCTCACGTAGTTGATAAGGCCCTCCAAAATCCCTATAATGCGCGTGCTTTGGTGATCGCCGCTACAGGAGTCGGCGATTTTTGCGGGCGATTGTTGCAGGTGTTTTTGGGGTGTGGGCTGGCATGTCAGTCAAGCAAAATAGCCGTAGTGTGTCTAATTTAAAAGCCCCCCCGGTATATAAAGTGATACTCGCGCAGCTTGCGATGACGGGCTTTATATCGGTAATTTCTCTGTTGTTTTCAGGCGCCACGACAGCCTTTTCTGTACTGTTGGGGGGGCTGATCAGCGCATTGCCTAACAGCTATTTCGCCTTGCACGCTTTCAAATATTCCGGAGCGCGCAATGCGGATAAAATTGTCAGGGGATTTATCAGGGGCGAACTTGGTAAAATAGTGATCACCGTGGTGCTTTTTGCGCTCAGTTTCACACTGATAACCAGTTTACATGAATTAGCCCTGATACTTGGGTTCATAGCAACCCATTTTGTGGGCGTAATGATGTCCGGGCTTATCAGTTATAGTCCTTCCAGCAACAAAAGCTAGGAGTCCGGCAGGCTCCCGCAGTTCACTATTTAGAGTTTATACATGGCAGAGTTAGCAGAAGCGGCACACGCGGCCCTCGAACACGGCGCTGAAGCGCAGACAGTGCAAGAGTATATTACTCATCATTTATCCTACTTAACCTATGGCAAGCATGTTGATGGATCCTGGGGTCTGGCCCACACGCCGGAAGAAGCCGTGAACATGGGTTTCTGGTCAATCCACGTCGATACACTGGGATGGTCAGTTTTTATAGGCGCAGCCTTTCTGCTGTTTTTTCGTTATGTCGGCAAGCGGGCCACCGTGGATAGGCCCAGCGGCATGCAGAACTTTGTCGAGATGATATTTGAATTCGTCGATGCACGGGTGGCGGAAGGATTCAATGGCAAAAACCCCCTGGTAGCGCCATTGGCGCTGACCATATTTGTCTGGATTATTCTAATGAATACCATGGATCTGGTGCCCGTCGACTGGATAACCGGTCTGGCCACACTCGTGGGTGAGCATGGCTTTGGCTTGGAGCATATGTCCTTCAAGATAGTGCCCACAACCGATGTCAACATCACCATGGGCATGTCCCTCAGCGTATTCGCGCTTATTATTTACTACAGCATCAAAATGAAAGGACTCGGCGGTTTTTTGAGCGAGTTAGCATTCCACCCCTTTGGCAAGTGGATGCTTCCGTTTAATCTGATTATTGAGGTTCCCACCCTGTTCGCAAAGCCCATCTCATTGGGCCTGCGCTTGTTTGGCAACCTCTATGCGGGGGAGCTGCTGTTCCTGTTAATTGCCTCCATGCTGGGGATATTCCAATTACCTGCGCATTTCATCTGGGCGGTATTTCACTTGCTGGTGATACCACTGCAGGCATTTGTGTTCATGATGTTAACCATCGTCTATCTCAACGCGGCACACGAAACACCCGATCACTAATTGAACTAACTATTATCTGAACTGAAGATAACCTGGAGAAAAGAAATGGAAATGATATTGGCTTTTACCGTACTGGGCGTTTTGCTTGTACTGGGAATGGGCGCACTTGGTACCGCAATAGGCTTCGGTATTCTGGGGGGTAAATTCCTGGAAGGCTCGGCCCGTCAGCCTGAACTGGCCGGTAAACTGCAAACCAGCATGTTCCTGGTTGCGGGTTTGATCGACGCGGTAACCATGATCGGCATCGGTATTGGCATGTGGTTTACCTTTGCCAATCCATATCTGGATACGCTGGCAGGCGGATAGCGCCGTCTGATTTGTCAACCTGAATAGAGGGAGTTGTGCCGTGAGTTTTAATTTAACCTTCATTGGACAGTCCATAGCCTTCTTTGTGTTCTGGTGGTTTTGCCAGGCCAAGGTCTGGCCTCTTTTTGCCAACATCCTGGAACAACGCAAACAGAAGATTGCGGATGGACTGGAGGCAGGCGCGCGTGGTGAAAAAGACCTCGAGCTGGCACAGGCGAGGGTTATTAAGCAGCTCAAAGAGGTGAAAGCTCAAGCCGCCACCATTATTGATCAGGCCAACAAACGCGGCTCCCAGATTGTGGATGAGGCCAAGGACCAGGCTAGGGAAGAAGGCCAGCGCATTATTGCTGGCGCCAAAGCCGAGATTGAACAAGAGGTTAATCGGGCCAAGGAATCCTTGCGGGAACAGGTGTCAGCGATTGCCATAGCCGGTGCCGAAAAAATATTGGAGTCATCCATAGACCAGGCAGCGAATGAAGAAATGCTGAGTAAATTGGCGGCGGAACTCTAACTCACTGGAATGTCCAGAACCGCGAAAAACCCGAAATGGCAGAATTAGTCACATTAGCAAGACCCTACGCCAAGGCGGCCTTTGAAGTCGCCATGGCTGATAGTGGCCTGGAGAACTGGTCAAATATGCTGGCAGTGGTGGCAGCTGTTACCGAAAACGATGCTGTCGCATCGATGCTGTCTTCGCCGGCGTTGGCGGCGGAGCAGGTGGCACAGTCCCTGATCGAAGTCTGTGATAAAGAGCTCGACGACAAGGGCCAGAATTTTATTCGCCTGCTTTCCGAGAACAAGCGGTTGAGCCTGTTGCCAGAGATTTCCATATTGTTTGAAATCCTCAAGGCCGATCAGGAGAAATCAGTCGATGTGGAAATTACCACGGCATTTGAAATCAGTGTAGATGTTTCAGACCAGTTGGCACAGGCGCTGAAGACGCGATTACAACGAGAAATAAACTTGTCGACTCGCGTGAACCAGAGCTTGATTGGTGGCGCAGTGATCCGGGCAGGAGATACGGTCATCGATAACTCCGTTCGCGGTAAATTGTCCAAACTAGCAGAATTAATGAATTCCTGAACAGCTCAGGAACAAGGGAAAAAGAATGCAACAACTGAATCCATCAGAAATCAGCGAAATCATCAAGCAGCGCATCGATAATCTCGATGTCTCCGTTCAGGCGAAGAATGAAGGCACAATCGTCAGCGTATCTGACGGTATTATTCGCATTCACGGCCTGGCTGATGTGATGTATGGGGAAATGATCGAGTTTGAGGGCGGGCTATATGGCATGGCTCTGAACCTGGAGCGCGACTCAGTAGGGGCGGTAGTCCTGGGCGATTACTTGAGCCTGAAAGAAGGTCAAACCTGTCGTTGCACGCAGCGGATTCTGGAAGTACCCATTGGGCCGGAACTCGAAGGACGGGTGGTCGACGCCCTGGGTAAACCAATCGATGGCAAGGGCCCGATAGAGGCAAAATTGTCGGCAGCCGTTGAAAAAGTCGCGCCGGGCGTCATCGCCAGGCAATCGGTATCGCAACCGGTGCAGACGGGCCTCAAATCTATCGATTCCATGACCCCCATCGGACGGGGACAGCGGGAACTGATTATTGGTGACCGCCAGGTCGGAAAAACCGCGGTTGCGATCGACACCATCATCAACCAGAAAGGCAAGGGCATTAAATGCGTCTATGTCGCGGTTGGCCAGAAAGCCTCTTCGGTTGCCAACGTGGTAAACAAACTGGAAGAGCACGGCGCCATGGAATACACCATCGTGGTCGCGGCCACCGCATCGGACCCTGCATCCATGCAGTTTATTGCGCCATATGCAGGATGCTCCATGGGCGAGTATTACCGCGACCGGGGTGAGGATGCGCTGATCATTTATGATGATCTGACCAAGCAGGCATGGGCCTATCGACAGATATCGCTATTGTTGCGCCGGCCGCCGGGACGAGAAGCCTATCCTGGAGACGTATTCTATCTACACTCACGTTTGCTGGAGCGTGCGGCGAGAGTGAGCGCTGACTACGTTGAGAAAATAACCAATGGTGAAGTGAAGGGAAAGACCGGCTCGCTGACGGCATTGCCAATTATTGAAACCCAGGCAGGCGATATTTCTGCTTTTGTACCCACCAACGTGATTTCCATTACCGACGGCCAGATTTTCCTGGAAACAGACCTGTTTAATGCCGGCATTCGACCCGCCATGAACCCGGGAATTTCGGTCTCTCGTGTCGGTGGTGCGGCGCAGACCAAGATTATCAAGAAGTTGGGTGGTGGCATTCGTATCGCCCTGGCCCAGTACCGGGAACTGGCCGCCTTTGCTGCCTTCGCCTCTGACCTCGATGATGCTACTCGAGCGCAGCTGGAACATGGTCAGCGGGTGACTGAGCTGATGAAACAAAAACAGTACTCGCCTCTGTCCGTCGCCGAGATGGGGGTTTCCCTCTACGCGGCAAATGAAGGCTATCTTGAGGACATCGAACTGAACAAGGTGCTGGATTTTGAAGAATCCTTGCTGTCTTACATGAACAGCGAGAATGCCGAGCTGATGGACAAGATCAACAACAGCGGCAATTACAATGATGATATCGAGGCCCAGTTCAAGGTGGCACTGGAGCAGTTTAAAGCAACACAATCCTGGTAAGCCGGCAGCGGCGCGTTAACGGCAAGAGAACAGGCAAGAACAATGGCCAGCGGAAAAGAAATACGATCCAAGATCGCGAGTATTGAGAACACTCAGAAGATCACCAGCGCGATGGAAATGGTTGCCGCCAGCAAAATGCGCAAGGCACAGGACCGCATGCAGCTGGGTAAGCCCTATGCCCATCGTATTCGCTCCGTGATCGGGCATATCGCGAATTCTACCCCCGAGTATCGACATATTTATTTTGATACGCGCCCGGTGAAGCGGATTGGATACATCGTGGTTTCAACGGACCGCGGTCTTTGTGGCGGCTTGAATGTTAATGCCTTCAAGGCGGCAGTGGTTTCCATGAAGGCCTGGCACGAGCGCAATGTAGAAATTGATCTGTGTTTGATTGGTGCCAGGGCCACGGCCTTTTTTAACAACTACGGTGGCAACGTAATCGCATCTGTACGCAACATCGGCGATGCGCCGACGGTTGCCGATGTGGTTGGCGTGGTCAAGGTGATGTTAAACAAATTTGATGGCCATGAAATTGACCAGCTGCAGATCGTGAGCAATAGTTTTATCAATACCATGACCCAGCAGCCAGTGATTGAACAGCTCTTACCCCTGCTGCCATCGGAAGAAGAAGATTTAAAGCATCACTGGGACTATCTGTATGAGCCCGAAGCCAAGGAGTTGCTGGATGGCTTGCTGGACCGATACATAGAATCCCAGGTTTACCAGGCGGTAGTTGAAAATAATGCCTGTGAGCAGGCGGCAAGGATGATCGCCATGAAGAGCGCAACCGACAATGCCGGGGACCTCATCGAGGGTTTGCAACTGGTTTACAACAAGGCCAGACAGGCGGCGATTACCCAGGAATTATCAGAAATTGTAAGTGGTGCGGCAGCGGTTTGAACGCCAATCACAGAACCGGAGTCTATCGGATTCCATATTATCTTGTTTAGGATTTTTAGACAAAGTGTTACAGATTAAGAGGAAGCGAACATGAGTAGCGGTCGCATAGTTCAAATTATCGGAGCGGTAATTGACGTTGAATTCACCAGGGAAACGGTTCCCAAGGTTTACGACGCATTGAGTGTCGGTGGCACGG
The DNA here is from genome assembly GCA_002731775.1 of Gammaproteobacteria bacterium. Classification (GTDB taxonomy): domain Bacteria; phylum Pseudomonadota; class Gammaproteobacteria; order Pseudomonadales; family Pseudohongiellaceae; genus UBA9145. The sequence goes on along the minus strand of PCCP01000101.1, from coordinate 5,305 downwards.
AAATTATCCTGGAAGTGCAGCAGCAATTGGGTGATGGCATTGTCAGGACTATTGCCCTTGGAAACACGGAAGGGCTGCGCCGTGGTTTGGATGTCGACGATACCGGTGCGCCGGTCTCGGTGCCGGTGGGTGAAGAAACCCTCGGCCGCATCGTCGATGTGCTGGGCCGGCCTATCGACGAGCGAGGACCTATCGGCGAAAAACAAACTATGCCGATCCATCGAGATGCGCCAACTTACGAAGAGCTTGCGATAAGCAACGAATTGCTGGAAACAGGAATCAAGGTAATTGACCTGATTTGTCCCTTCGCCAAGGGCGGCAAGGTTGGCCTGTTCGGTGGCGCCGGTGTCGGCAAGACCGTCAACATGATGGAATTGATTAACAATATTGCGGTGGCCAGCGGCGGCTTATCGGTATTTTCCGGCGTCGGCGAACGTACCCGTGAAGGCAACGATTTCTACCATGAAATGCAGGAATCCGGGGTAATCGACCTGGAAGGCGAGTCCAAGGTTTCCATGGTATACGGCCAGATGAACGAGCCCCCCGGCAACCGGTTGCGAGTGGCATTGACCGGGCTAACCATGGCGGAGAAATTTCGTGACGATGGTCGCGATGTGCTGTTGTTTATCGACAATATTTACCGTTACACCTTGGCAGGCACCGAAGTGTCAGCGCTATTGGGGCGGATGCCATCGGCGGTGGGCTATCAACCGACACTGGCGCAGGAAATGGGCGCACTGCAGGAACGTATTACCTCCACCAAGGATGGCTCCATTACCTCTATCCAGGCGATTTATGTGCCCGCCGATGACCTGACCGACCCCTCACCGGCGACAACCTTTGCGCACCTGGACGCCATGGTCGTACTGTCGCGGGATATCGCTTCACTGGGTATATACCCAGCCGTGGACCCACTGGATTCCACTTCCCGTCAGCTGGATCCTCTGGTTATCGGGCAAGATCATTACGACGTTGCCCGCAGCGTGCAAACGGTTTTGCAGCGCTATAAGGAGCTGAAAGACATCATTGCCATTTTAGGTATGGACGAGTTGTCTGATGAAGACAAGCAAACTGTTTATCGGGCCCGAAGAATTTCTCAGTTCTTGTCTCAGCCATTTACGGTTGCAGAAATATTTACCAATGTTCCAGGCAAGTATGTGTCATTGAAGGACACCATTGCCGGCTTTAAGGCAATCCTGGCTGGAGATTATGATCACCTCCCAGAGCAAGCATTCAGCATGGTAGGGACCATAGAAGAAGCTGTAGAAAAGGCCAAGACTCTTTAAGACCGAAGAGCATGAAGTGTTAGAGCGCAGATAAGAGAGCAAGCGCAGACGCACAGCAGAGAGACTGATTATGGATATGACAATGCATTGTGACATCGTAAGCGCGGAGAAGAGTATTTTCTCTGGCCTGGTTGAGATGGTCGTTGCGGCGGGGTCCCTGGGGGATCTTGGCATCGCCCCTGGGCATGCGCCGCTGCTAACAGCCTTGATTCCTGGCCCGGTAAAGCTGGTGCTAAGTGGTGGCGAGGAAGAGGTGTTTTATGTCTCCGGTGGTTTTCTGGAAGTACAAAGAGGCGTCGTTACCTTGTTGGCAGACACTGCGCTGCGCGCCGATGATCTCGATGAGGCTTCGGCGATTTCGGCGATGGATGACGCAGAGAAGGCTATCGCCAATCAGACTGCTGAATTTGAGTATTCTATCGCTGCGGCCCAACTGGCCGAGGCGGCGGCACAACTGCGAGCACTGCGGCAAATGCGGAAGTAGCACAGGCCACTTCGATCGACCCCAGGGATTGCAAAAAAAAGGTAGCGAGTGCTACCTTTTTTTTTTGATATTCTCCAAACAAGGGCACCTGTGATTAATGGCATATGGTCTCTGCGCGCCCTGAAGCACACAGTTGCCCAAGCAAAACAGTAGAACATTGATATGAAATTGGATGTCGTAATTCTGGCCGCAGGCAAAGGCACCAGAATGAACTCAAACCTGCCGAAGGTACTGCATCGAATCGGTGGTTGCTCTATGCTCGAGCATGTCATTAACGCTGCCGAAAAATTAGGAAATACCTGTCTTCATCTCGTCATTGGTTACGGCGGCGAACAAATCAAACAGCATATTGCTTCCCTGTCAAATGGAGGCAGTATTAACTGGGCAATCCAGGAGCCGCAGCTAGGTACCGGTCATGCTGTTCAGCAAACAACGAGTGCTCTGAATTCAGATAATAAGAACAACCTGGTTTTGGTTCTGTATGGTGATGTGCCCCTGATCAAGACCATAACCCTGGAAAAACTACTCGGCCAGGCGAATGCCGAAACCCTCTCGCTATTGACACTGATCACGGATGAGCCAACCGGATTTGGCAGAATCATTCGTGGTGATGACAACGCCATCACCGCAATCGTCGAAGAAAAAGATGCGAGCGTGGAACAAAAACAGATAAAAGAGATCAATAGTGGCATCATGGCGATTCCAACCGTTAAGCTGGTGCGATGGTTGGGCGAGATTGAAAACCACAATGCACAAGGGGAGTATTATCTTACCGACATCGTAGCCATGGCGGCGAGAGAAAATTGCAAGATCGTTGCGGCAGTCATCGAAGATGGTTTTGAAATTCAGGGGGTGAATTATAAATCTCAGCTGGCCAGCCTGGAGAGGCACTATCAAATGAATAAAGTCGACGACTTATTGGCCGCTGGCGTGACACTGCGTGATCCGGCGCGGGTCGACATTAGGGGCGAACTGGAAGTTGGTAAAGACGTAGAGATCGACATAAACGCAATCTTTGAAGGAGAGGTAGTTTTGGGCAACGGTGTCGTTGTCGGAGCCAACGTAATTATAAAAAGCTCCGTAATTGGGGACGGATCAGTTATTCTCCCCGGCTCAAACATCGATGGTGGCGTCATTGGAAGAAATGTAAGTATCGGGCCATACGCTAGAATTAGACCTGGCACCGTTCTTAAAGACGATGTAAAGATTGGCAATTTTGTGGAAACGAAAAATGCGATTATAGGCAAGGGTTCCAAGGCCAGCCATTTAGCCTACATCGGTGACGCCGAACTCGGAAAGAATGTGAATATCGGGGCTGGCGCTATAGTTTGTAATTACGACGGAGTCAACAAGCACAAGACCAGCATTGGGAGTAATGTCTTCGTTGGCTCAAACAGCGTCCTGGTGGCGCCAGTAGAACTGGCGGACAATACATTTATAGCGGCGGGCTCCACCATCAATCGCGATGTGCCGGCCGACAATCTGGCAATCGGCAGAGGCAAGCAACGTAACATCCCGGGCTGGAAGCGGCCAGTCAAAAAATAGACTCGCCGGCCACGCCAATACAGAGTATCGAAAATGTGCGGCATTGTAGGTGCAATTGCAGAAAGAGAAGTCACCGGCATTCTGCTGGAGGGCCTTAAAAGGCTGGAATATCGAGGTTATGACTCGGCCGGCGTGGCGCTGATTGGCGGCCCAAAAAACAAGTCACACATAGTCAAGACTGTCGGCAAGGTTAAGAAGCTGTTAGGCGCCGCCAGAAAATCAAATATTAGAGGCAAACTCGGCATAGCCCATACACGGTGGGCCACCCACGGCCGGCCTACAGTCGCTAACGCCCACCCCCATAATTCTGGTAATGAAATTTTCATCGTTCACAATGGCATCATCGAGAATTATGAAATACTCAGAGAGAAACTTTTGGCCCAGGGCTATGTCTTTAAGACCGAGACCGATACCGAAATAATAGCCCATCTAATTCGGCAGGCCAGAAAAGGCGGTAGAGTCTCGTTGCTGGTGGCAGTGCAAAGAGCTATAAAAAAGCTACATGGCGCCTATGGGCTATGCGTTATCGACAGCACGCAGCCGGACCAGATAATAGTCGCAAGAAGCGGAAGCCCCCTGGTGATTGGCGTCGGCATCGGGGAAAACTTTGTTGCGTCAGACCCGCTTGCACTTGGACAAGTAACCGACAGATTTATTTATCTCGAAGAAGACGATACAGCCAAAGTTAGTCTGAACTCCATAGAAGTGTGGCACGGAGGGAAAAAAGCAAGAAGGCCGGTCACGACCATTCAGAACAAAGCCAAGGCCGCGGAGAAGGGGGAATACAAACACTTCATGCTCAAAGAAATATATGAGCAGCCACAGGTAATTCAGGACACCCTCGATGGCAGAATAAGTTCTACCCGCGTTCTGGAGGAGGCCTTCGGCATAAAGGCAGGGGCCATCTTCGACAGAGTAAAAAATGTACAGATAGTCGCTTGCGGCACCAGCTTCCATGCCGGGCAGGTGACGAAATACTGGCTCGAATCCATCGCTAAAATTTCATGCCAGGTAGACATCGCGAGCGACTATAGATATCGAGATATAATTGTGCAACCTAGCACTTTGTTCGTGGCGGTTTCTCAATCAGGCGAAACCGCCGACACTCTGGCGGCGCTTCGATACGCGAAGAACAAACCCTATATCGCAAGTCTCGCAATCTGTAATGTAGCCACCAGCTCCCTGGTCAGGGAAACGGACTTCTGCCTGCTGACCATGGCGGGGCAGGAAATCGGTGTAGCTTCCACCAAGGCATTTACCACACAGCTTAGCCTCCTGCTAATCCTGTCTATCGTGCTAGCACGTCGCACTGGACTGCAACCGAAACAGGAGTCGAAGCTGATAAAGGAACTGGCAAAACTCCCGGCTCTGGTTGAAAAGGCTCTCAAATTAGGCAAGGGAATCAAGAAAGTATCCAAACAATTTTCCGACAAGAATCACAGTTTATTCCTCGGTAGAGGCATTCAGTATCCGGTGGCGAAAGAGGGCGCGCTAAAGCTTAAGGAGATATCTTATATTCATGCCGAAGCCTATCCAGCCGGCGAACTAAAGCATGGACCCTTGGCCCTGGTAGATAGCGATATGCCGGTAATTGCCGTAGCGCCCAACAATGATTTGCTAGGAAAACTGAAGGCAAATCTTGCGGAAGTCAGCGCCAGGGGTGGCAAGCTTTACGTGTTTGCTGACGAAAGTATTCAGTACAAGAGCGACAGCAGTTGCGAAGTAATTAATCTGCCTAATTGCCCTGACATCCTCGATCCCATCGTATTTACCATTCCGCTGCAGTTATTGTCTTATCACGTGGCAATCATCAAGGGCACGGATATCGACCATCCGCGAAATCTCGCTAAATCAGTCACTGTGGAGTAGTTTACAACAGTAAATTAGGTAGGTTCTAAGCCTTACGGGAATTATATATGAATCCTTTATTTGATCATCCATATGTATTAACAATGCAAAATGTTTTTTTGTTGGGATTATTAATTGCTTC
>PCCP01000100.1 GCA_002731775.1 Gammaproteobacteria bacterium | reverse complement strand
CCCCAGCCAATGATCTTGAAGTAGGTGAAATCGGTTTGCCAAAGCGCATTCACATGAGAGCTTGGGTGTTGAAATTTATCTGCAGCCTCCATCAGGATATAGGCCGGGCTAGTGATCAGGTCCATAGCCTTCAGCAAGCGATAAACCGTGGACTCTGAGACAAAGTAGGCCTTCTCATCGGTATAGCCGACAGCCAGTTCCCGTGATGACAACTCTGGTTTATCCAGTGCCAATTCGATAATGGATTCGCGGCGATGCTCAGGGATCTTATTCCAGGGGGTACCGGATGAGGGTTTTCTGTCTTCCAAGCCATCAACACCACCGTCCTGGTAGCGCTGTAGCCAGTTGTAGAACGTAGACTTGTGTATATCCAATCGCGCCAACGTCTGCCTTAGTGAGAGACTGGAGTTTTCGACCAAGTTGATGATTTCCGCTTTTTCAGACGCCGAATACCTCATATACCGTCCTCCCCATCCCCGAGCATGCTTTTTTTCAGCAACCGGTTTTCCATCAGCAGCTCGCCCAGTGTTTCTTTCAGGGCTGAGGATTCGGCGCGCAGTTGTTTGACTTCATCTGAGGTGGCTTCACGGGCGGTATCACCTGCTAAACGCTTCTTGCCTGCCTCCATGAACTCCTTGGACCAACGATAGTACACATTGCTGTTCAGACCTTCCCGGCGGCACAGCTCGGCTATGGTGTCTTCACCACGCAGGCCTTCCAATACAATGCGGATTTTTCCTTCGGCGGAGTAGTGTCGGCGGGTGGCCCGACGAATATCTCGAATAGTCTTCTGGGCACTGCTTTTCTTTCTCATCATCACTTCCTCTTGGAGTTAACGATGAGCCAATACTGTCTCTTAGGCAATTAGGGGATTATGTCCAACTAGGGCTGACGGGATACAGTACTTGGCCTTTCCACCCAATGGCATCCGGATTGGGGAGGACTACTTCAATTCTATGAAAAGGACGGGACACCGAGGGACTCCTGGATGCCGGAATTCAACACTCTCTCGCTGTTCGATGTTCGCCATATTCATGCAGTGAGTTACATTACTCCGTTCGCGGCAGCGCCCAGACTGTCCTTCACTGGTTGGTTTACCGATCCCGGAGCAGCAGATTTGGGCTCATAGGGCCATGTAGTCTCGGGCTATTTCTGCTGTGGCAACCGGCCGCTTGTGCTTGCCAGCGTTCACTGCGACTTGAGCAACCAGGATTTCATTGCTTGGCGCGATGGACCCATCGGGCAGCAACATATTATTTTCGAAACCCACGCGGCAATGTCCTCCTGCCTTTATTGTGTGAGCCAGGCACTCCGATTCTGTCGCCCCGAATGCACAGACCCACCAGCTGCTTCTCCCACTGACTTCTACCAATAATGGCCGTAAATCGTCCGGGTTTGATTGTTGGTTTTCAGCATATCTGCCCAATGCCAATAATATTGTATCGTGTTGCAGTGGAATTATGCCGCGGGTTTTCAGATCGTTAAATCGTTGAATTTCTGCTCTCGAATAAAGAATATATTGAGGAGAAATATTTTCTTGAAGTAGCCAGGCAAAAAATTCCGCAGCTTTGGTTTCATCACACCCTGGTGGGCAGATTTCCCTGATTGCCAGAGACACGGCCTCGGGCCTTACTTCCCTCACTACCCGCATTTGTTCCTGAGCCGTGTAAAGCCCAACAGCTTCTGTGGTAATTTGAATGATCATGTCAGATCCAACTTTGCCTCGTATGATGCTGGTCGCTTCGAGGTAATAATGGGGGTTTAGGCTGTGGCGCTGTCTAGAATCCCGAACGTGCAGGTGAATCATGCAAGCGCCAGCCGCTAGACAGGCGGCGGCAGTCGCGGCCAATTCTCTGGGTGTGAGTGGGAGATTGGGATGATCCAGTCTGGTCTTACGGGCTCCGTTCGGTGCTACCGCAATCATTACCGGGGTTTCGTCAGTCATTGCTTTGTCAGAGTTGCCCTAGTTTGATAAATAATTGAGAATGAGATGAGTATAGGTGCAATCGATTGCTACATCCATACAGCCACCGAGGTCTACTCCCTTCTGATTTAGTGTTTTGAGGAGATGCCTGCTGCGCTCTTGCTTGCAATGCAATCTTGTGCCAATCTTTTTTCGAATACTTTTAGCGGGAGTCGACTCCAATGCCTCATGACCATTCTCTCGACCACGATCAGGACCACACCGATCTACCTTCAGACCTGGAGCTGAGAGTAAAAGCGCTTGAGAGCCTGTTGTTGGAAAAGGGCCTGGTGAATCCCGATACCCTCAACACCATCATCGACACCTACGAGAACCGCGTTGGACCCCGCAATGGTGTCCACGTGGTTGCCAAGGCCTGGACTGATCCGAAGTTCAAGGCAGCCCTGATGAATGATCCCACCGCGGCTGTTGCGAGCCTGGGTTACACGGGCAGACAGGGCGAGCACCTGAACGTAGTAGAAAACACCGCGCAGGTGCACAACCTGGTTGTTTGCACCCTGTGCTCTTGCTATCCGTGGACCGTGTTGGGCCTGCCTCCGGTGTGGTACAAATCGGCTCCCTACCGATCCCGTGCCGTCAGCGAACCCCGTGCCGTATTGCAGGAGTTTGGTACCGAGTTAGATGCTGGCGTCTGCGTAAGGGTCTGGGATTCAACATCGGAAATGCGCTATTTGGTGCTCCCTCTACGTCCGCAAGGAACTGAACATTGGAGTGAGCAACAACTGCAACAACTGGTGAGTCGCAATTCCATGATTGGTGTCGAGCCAGCCAGAAGCCCCGAGGCCGTGGAAAACACTTCGTCATGAATGGTGGGCACGATCTCGGTGGCAAACAGGGTCTTGGTCCCATCGATCCGGAACCCGAAACCCAGGAGCCTGTGTTTCATGAAGAATGGGAGCGGCGCGTATTTGCCCTGACCCTGGCCACGGGCATGCTGGGCCACTGGAATATAGATCAATCCCGCCATGCCAGAGAGCGCCAGCATCCAGCCGACTATCTGCATCACTCTTACTACGAAAACTGGCTGGTAGGTGTCGAAAAATTGCTCACCGAGAGCGGCTTGCTCGATAAAGATGCACACAGCCATGGCCTGAGAATTCCAGATCCCCCCGCCGCGGGAAAAATAATGTCATCTGGCGGGCCCACGGCTATGGATGCAGACAAGCCACCGGCATTCAGAGTAGGTGACAGCGTCCGGCTGGGAAAAATTCACATACAAACCCATACCCGTGCACCCTCCTATGCCCAGGGCTCGACCGGTAAAGTGGTGACACACCATGGCTGCCACGTTTTTCCTGACCGCAATGCCCAGGGGAATCACGTGGGTGAACATCTGTATTCAGTACGCTTCAGGGCAGAGGAACTATGGGGCTGCGATGCCGAAAAATTCGATGTACTAATCGACCTGTGGGAACCGTATTTGCAAGCGCTGGACGAAACATGAATCAATTCCCATTTCAACCCCGCGACCTCGAAGGCCCGGTCTTCAATGAACCCTGGGAGGCACAGGCTTTTAGCCTGGTTATTGCCTTGCATGAACAGGGCTCGTTCACCTGGGAAGAATGGGCGACCACGTTGAGCGCCGAAATTAGTCGTGCTCAAAGTCAGGGCGATCCGGATTTAGGTGACAGCTATTATCAACACTGGCTATGCGCCCTGGAGAAAATTTCCGCGTCAAAGAACATTTGCAGTTACCCGGAAATGGCAACAAGAAAAAGCCTGTGGATTGCTGCCTATGCGCACACGCCTCATGGCAAACCTATCGAACTGTCTGCGGCGGAGAAAGAAGTTGGCGGTCGGGGCTGAGGCGCAATTCTGAATTCGAGTTAGACCGCGCAGATATTTCCAATCCAGAGCTTAGGCGAACCGGATCGACACTTCATCAAGCACCCAAATAACCCCCAAAATGCAGAGCCGGCGGGCTTCGACAATACGCCAAATCGAATCCAAATGTACTTGCGCCAGCAAGGCTGTGGCCATATAGTTCTGTCTAAATGAAGCAGAAACAAGTAATACCGACTGCCGAAGGAGTGAGCCCATGGGCGACACCAAAAAGCCTGACAAAGACAGTGGAAACCCCCCGCCAAGACCCCTGAATCCAAAACAGCAATCCAGACGCGATTTCCTCGAAGGTGCAGGCACCACCGCCGTGGTTGCAACGGCGGTGCCGGTATTGGGCATCTCCGCAGCAAACGCGCAGCAGGCCAATGCAGTCAGCGGCCCCACCACCTCGATCCGACTCACGGTCAATGGCGTCAGCCACAGCGTCGATGTAGAAGATCGCTGGACTCTGGTAGAACTATTGCGGGATCAACTGGATCTGACCGGCACCAAGATAGGCTGTGATCGCGGCGAATGCGGCGCCTGTACCGTACTCATGAACGGCACACCGGTGTATTCCTGCAGCCAGCTTGCGGTATGGGTAGACGGTGCTGAGATAACCACGGTGGAGGGGTTGGCTCAAAATGGTCAACTCTCAACCGTGCAGCAGGCCTTTGTCGATAACAATGGCCCCCAGTGCGGATTCTGCACCCCAGGCCAATTAATGACGGCCACGGCGCTGCTGAATAACACGCGATCCCCAAGCAGCGATGAAGTCAGGAGCGCGCTGGTGGGTAATCTCTGTCGCTGTTCAAATTACAACGCCATTGTCGAGGCGGTTGTCAGCGCCGGTGAGAAGCAGGGAGGTGCGGCATGAGTGAAGCAAGCTTTTCGGGCCTGGAGCCTCTGAATATCGTCGGCAACGCCACCGCCAGAGTTGATGCGGTAGAGCGGGTAACTGGCGAGGCCAAATACAGCCGTGATATAAAATTGCCTGGCATGCTCTATGGGCAGGTACTACGTAGTCCCCACCCCCATGCCCGGGTTCGAAGCATCGATATTGCCGAAGCCTCGCGGCTGCCCGGCGTACGCGCGATTATCACCAGCGAGAATGCCCAGATCGTCTGGGGCGCAGGTTCAATATCCGGCGGTCGTCAGTATAACGACCCGACCAAGGAAATCACCCTGCATCGGCGCTACATCTTTAATAATCCAGTCAGGTTTGTCGGCGACTCCGTCGCTGCGGTGGCGGCAGTTGACCGCCACACCGCAGAGGCGGCATTGGCCCTGATCAAGGTAGATTACGAAGAGCTGCCCTTCGTGCTGGAACCGGAAGCGGCGTTGGCAGATGGCGCGCCGGCAATCTGGCCGGAGGGTAATCTGTGTCCAGATTTCAGGAATAATTTTGAGCCCATGGTGTCGGATATTGGCGATGTCGAAGCAGGATTTGCGGAGGCTGACCAGGTCTTCGAAGAACGCTATGAAACCGGCTTCATACACAATGCGCAGATGGAACCGCGCAGCGCTCTGGCCCATTGGCAAGCGGACAAGCTGACGCTGTATACCCCCTCCCAGGGCATCTCCAATTGTCGCCACGACACCGCCAGGGATCTGGGACTGGAAGATCACCAGGTGCGCATCGTCTGCAATTACATGGGCGGCGGTTTCGGTAACAAGAATCAGAACCAGGACGCTGACCTGGTTGCAGCGACCTTAGCCAGAGTGGCTGCGGCGCCGGTGATGCTGGAATACTCACGCCGTGACGACTGGCTGGGTGTACATGGCCGCTGGCCCACCGTTCAGTACTACAAAATTGGTGCTATGAACGATGGCACGGTGACGGCCATGCAGATGCGTGGCTATAGTGGCATGGGCCCGTACCGGAAAAACTCTGGCGGCATTAGTGGCATGGATGTTTATGGATGTCCCAACCGTCTGCGTACGATTTTCCCGGTCTACACCAATCGCACTACCTCGGGCAACTTTCGTGCCCCCTCTGAGCCCCATGGTTTCTGGGGCATCGAATCGATGATGGATGAAGTTGCCTATAAGCTGGGTGTGGACCCGGTGGAGTTCGCGCTCAAGAACATGCGCAGACCCACCGACGACAGGCCGTTTACCAATTACTCGCTGGATGAAGTAATTACCACGGGTGCCGAGCAATTCGACTGGGCCTCCCGGCGCCGGGCGACACCTGGCTCCGATGCAGGGCCGCTGAAACGCGGTTCGGGTTTCTCCTTTATGATGTTCCGCGCCGGTGTTGGCACCAGTAGCGCCATCGTTAGGGTAGACTCCCGGCAGAATTACACCCTGTTTGTCGGGGTAACCGATATCGGTCCCGGCGCCAAGACCACCATGGGCATGATCGCTGCCGAGGAACTGGGCGTGCCCCTGTCGCAGTTGGAAGTGGTTTCCGGCGATACCGATCGTTGCCCCTATTCAGTAGGCGAGTCCGGTTCTCGTACTACGATCCAGACCGGATATGCTGTGGTGCAGGCTGCCAAGGAATTGAAACAACAGATAGCCGCGCAAGGGATGCCAAGTGGTAGCGAGGTGTTGATCGCCTCGGCGACACCGGTGCCGAATACGGACGGCAAGACCCGCCAGTGTTTCGGTGCCCACTTCGTGGAAGTTGAGGTGGATACAAGAATCGGCACCACCCGCATCCTCAAATACACCACCGTGCATGAATCGGGTCGCATCATCAATCCGACCACGGCGCGGGATCAGATTCGCGGCGCTACCATCCAGGGTATCGGCCAGGCGCTGCATGAAGATCTGCTTTATGATCCGGCCAGTGGCCAACCGCTGACGACGGGGTACTATCGGGCCCGCCACCTGACCCATCTCGATATTCCTGATATCGAAGTCACCTTTATCGAAGTGGACGATGGTTACGGGCCATTCGGCGCCAAGACTGCCGGCGAGGCGGGCATAATCCTGGCACCGGCTGCCATGGCCAACGCAATAGCCAACGCTATCGGTAAGCGTATGACTTCACTGCCCATATCCCGGGATAAGATTCTGGAGGCGCTGGCATGAAATCATTAATCAACATTAACGCCAGCTCCATCAGCAATGCTGTGGCGGTAGCGCAACAGGCTCTAGGCAACGGGCAATCCATAGTCTTCTCCGGCGGCGGCACCGATCTGTTGCAACAGATAAAGGATGGCACCGACCGCAGCGATGTGATCATTAATCTGCGCAATATTACAGATGCAAGTCAGGTAGCCAGTACTGGCAGCGGCACTGCTATCGGCGGGCTAATTACTCTTAGCGAATTGAGTTCCAGTAACGTTAGCGCTGTGCTCGCCGAAGCGGCGGCCAGTGTTGGTACGCCACAAATTCGCAACGTGGCGACGCTGTCCGGTAATGTGACCCAGCGTCCCTGGTGCTGGTATTACCGCAATGGCTTTAATTGTTACAAGGTGGGTGGCGACGCGTGTTTCTCAGTTGTCGGCGAGAATCAACAACACGCTATCTTTGGCGGTGGGCCGAGTTTTATCGTGCATCCCTCCGATGTCGCCCCGGCACTGGTAGCGCTGAATGCGAGTTTCATTGTTAGCGGTCCCGCTGGTGAAAGATCGCTCTCGGCGCAGGAGTTTTTTGTGCTTCCCAGTCAAAACCCGCAACGGGAAAATGTATTGGTCGCGGGGGAGTTATTGAGCGGGGTTAACATTCCCGCCGCGCCGGCGAACACGGTGAGTCGCTATCACAAAGTCATGGATCGGGAGGCATGGACCCATGCCGAGGTCAGTGTCGCAGCGGTGCTGACTATGGCCGGCAGCCAAGTAGAGGCAGCCAGTATCGTTCTCGGTGGTGTCGCCACGATTCCGTGGAAGCTCGCCGCGGTGGAAAGCTTTCTCATCGGCAAGAATTTGACCGACGCCGTGGCGCAGGAAGCAGGAGCACTCGCGGTAGCCGATGCCCAGCCGCTGGCAAAGAATGGACATAAAGTGCCCATGACCAGTGCTGCGGTTGAGCGCACCTTGATATCCCTGGCATCAGCCTGATGAATCGACGCGACTTTCTGCTATTCCGCACCGAAGACGATAAAAAAGTCGCGGATTTATCCTGTGAGAAATTGTTCATCCACTATGAAGGCCTTAATTCCGGTTTTCACCAGGCCGAAGAGGAGGCAGGTAGCTTGGATGATGCCGATTGGTGGGCAGGGGAACCACCTCTGAAAATTCGCAGCAGTGATCCCGAAAGCTTTTTCCGCAGTGTGCTGGCCGATCTCAAGGACGTTGATTCGCTGCGGGTGCTGGATATGGAATGGTTGGCACAGGGGGATTTTAGAATTCGTGTAGAGACGCTGTTGGCGGCTTTCAAGGCGAAGGGGTCCGATGTAATTTTTACATCGGGCTCCTCGAAGTTGCAAATAGAATCAAACCAGTCAAACACTTTCGAGTTGGAATCCACGAGATGATATTGCGAACAGGCACCAGACTGATTGCTCTTCTGCTCTCATTACTATGGGTCATGGCAAGCTGTGCCCCAGCAAGTGAAACTGAAATCATTGGCGATGCTGAAGCCGGCGATGAGCAAATTAAAATCCAGGTAGAAGCGGTAATTGCTCGCGCTGCCGACGTGCCCCAACAGATCGTCGTCGAAGTTCGCGAGGGTGTTGTCTTTATATCTGGATCCCTGGATTGTGAAAGCTGTGGCGGCTTGCGAACTCCCGGCACTATTGGCACGGTGCAACAGAGTCTGGGCGCGGTGGTTCGTGCCGTTAACGGTGTGAATAGAGTGGTTTTTGATCTGGACTCTGAGTCATAGCCATCCGGGTATGACCCGATCGACAATGATTGTTCGAGCAAGTCGACAATATAGTCTATGAAGAAATTCTCTGAAATAAAAAAGCGTGCTGAAAAGCGTAAAGGTGGGGCATCGGGGTTGAAGAAGCTGCTACCAAAAGTTGCCAGCAGGCGACAGTTAGCCAGCCTGACAGATGATCGTTATCTGGCCATGATGACAAAGTGCATTAACCAAGCCGGTTTCAGTTGGAAAGTGATCGAGAACAAGTGGTCACAATTCGAAGAAGCTTTCTTTGGTTTCGATTTGAATAAATTGGCTTTGCTGTCACCCGAGCAGTGGGAAGCCTACACCAGTGATCGCCGGGTGGTACGTAATTGGCAAAAAATCAAGGCGCTACGGGAGAATGTATATTTTGTGCAGGAGGAATCTCGCCTGCATGGTGGTTTTGGAAAGTTTATTGGCGAGTGGCCTCAGTCCGATCAAATTGGGTTGATGGCGCATTTGAAGAAACATGGTTCGAGACTCGGCGGACAAAGTGCGCTGTGGTTTTTGCGGCGGGTCGGTAAGGATTGTTTTATCCTCAGCCAGGATGTGGTGGTGACACTTCGCGCTACCGGCCTGGATATCGCGGGGAATCCGACCAGTTTAACAGATCTGAGGAAGGTGCAGGATCAGTTTAATTTGTGGCATGGGGAAACCGGGCTGTCTTATAGCCATCTCAGCAGAATTGCGGCTTGTTCGGTGGGGGAGAATTATTTGTGATTGCTAGTGGAGTTCCGCGCGTATAATACGCTTCATTACAACCTCCACTACTGTTTAACCACTATTTATGTAGGGCCATACCACGTTTTTCTGTTAGCGCAGGACTTAAGCTGTTTCAGATATAGAAAAATGTGGTCTGTCCCTGATTAATTAAGATCCTGAAATTCTATGTGAATTTCCAAATTAATATCATCACCGACACCAAATGACGTGAATCGACTCAGACCAAAAACCGAGCGTTGAAAATTGGCGCTTCCCGAGAAACCGAGTGTATATTTTCGCGTAAGGAAATTGCGGCCACCCCCATTAAAAACGACATTGAGAGTCACCGGAGCTGTAACTCCTAATAGCGTCAGCTCTCCTTCAAACACAAATGTGTTTTCGTTTGACTCTAAAAATGAGGTCGTCCTATACACGGCTTGTGGAAAATTCTCCACATCAAACCAATTTGAACCGCGAAGCTCCTCTGCAAACTCAGGATTATTTATGTCTAATCCAGTGGTATTAATGATGACTTCTACACTGGAATTTTCAATATTCTCTGGATCAAAATCCAGAGAAGCTTCGATGTCGTTGAAACGGCCAATGAATGTGGAGAATCCCAGATGATTTATTTTCCACAACACCGACGCATGATCTGAGTCTATTGTGTACTGGCCAGCCCTAAGCTCAGTTATTTCGGTATTGAAATCAGGCGTCAGCAAGCGATCGCATGAAACCAACAATACTGAACAGACCAGGACTAGTGATAACCGATAGTGTTTTTTAAATAATCTTATAAACATTGAAATAACCTATTTACTACAGAAGCTGCTTAATTACTGCCGGATGGCGTAGACATCTATCTTGATGAGCACGTCGTTTGGAACCTCACCTGTGTTCGCCCAGTAGCCTTGACCGACGCCGTATTCGAGTCGCTTGATAGTCACTTCACTGGTCAGGCGAAAACGGATCCTGCCGCCGGATGTCTCCACCTTGAGTTCGAACGGAAAGCTCAGGGGCTGGGTTTGGTCGCGGATGGTCAGGATGCCATCGGAGACGAAGGAATTCAGTGATTCCAGCCGGCATTTGTCTGCTTTAAAGTTAGCTGTTGGCCATGTATCCACATCGAATAATTCGTAATCGAGCAAATAATCCAGAACCTCGGGAGAGTCGAGAGTTATATCGCCTATAGGAATCGTTACCGCGAAATTGCAATTACTGGGGCTCAGGGGATCAATTTCGAATATTGCTTCTACGTTTTTAAATTCGCCTTCGTAAGGATCGCCGCCGTAAGAGTATTGGAAAAAAACATGAGAATCATCCGGGTCGATTACCCAGGTGGCGGCTTGCGCCGGCAGGCCGATGAGTAACAGCAGCGGCGCCAACACCGCCCGATAAAACAAAGTACGCATGATAACTATTTCTCCTGATATTAAGTTACGGCAGGGCATAGGCCACAAGCTCGGCGGGGGTGCCGCTGCCACTGATGACCATGACGATGTATTGCTTGCCGTCGTGCTCGTAGGTCATCGGCACCCCGGTTTGGGTATTGGGTAGTTCGATCTCGGCGATGATATCACCAGTTTGCTTATCGAGTGCACGCAAGGTGGGGCCACCACCAACGCCTTCACCCACAAACAGCAGGGTTTTGGTCAGCAATAAGCCCGATCGTGTCGCGACGCCGGTTCGTGGAATCGAAACGCCCTCCAGCAGGGGGTGATTGGTGATGCGTTCCGGCGTATCCGCATTGGCCACCTGAAAGACATGATCACCACTGTTCATATCGATCGCCGTAATCCGGCCCCACGGCGGCTTGACGATCGGCAAGCCCTGGACCCGCGGTACGCGCACGCCGTAAGACTGGCTGAAATCGACATCGGAATCCTCGTCCTTCGCCACCGACAATAAGGCCACGTTCGTCCTCGAGGGTATGTACAGGATTCCGGTCTCCGGATCCATGGCACTGCCCTCCCAATTGGCGCCGCCGATGGCATCCGGCAGGCTCAGCGTGCCGGCCGTGCCGTCTGCTGCGTCCGCCAGGGAAGGAGGCGAGTACAGACTCGGGCTCAAGCGAAAACGGGTAATTGCCTCTTCTGCCAGCGCGAGAATTTCCGGCGTAAGATCGATTAAATCCTCTTCGGAGAACCCTTGCCGATCGAAGGCCGCAGGCCGTGTGGGAAAAGGTTGTGTGGGCGAATACCACTCACCGGGTACGTCCCCGGCTGGAACCGGCAGCTCTTCAATAGGCCAGATTGGTTCGCCAGTCTCCCGATCGAAGGTATAAACATAAGATTGTTTGGTCACTTGCATAACGACCTTACGGCCGTTCGGCAAATCCGCCAGGACCGCAGCGGATGGGTTGTCCCAGTCCCAGATGTCGTGGTGGATCAACTGGTAGTGCCAGCGGCGCTCGCCGGTCTTGATGTCCAAAGCGACCAGGGCATTCGCAAAAAGATTGTTACCGGGCCGATCGCCGCCGAAGCGATCGCCGGTGGCAGATTCCACTGGCAGGTAGACCAGGCCCAGTTCCGGATCACCCGACATTTGCGCCCAGACGCCGGCATTACCAGCAATTTCTGCGCCATCGCCGAACCAGGTTTCAATCCCTACATCTCCGCGTTGGGGAATGGTACGAAAGGTCCACAGAAGCTCTCCTGAGCGCGCATCGTAGCCTCGAACGTCACCTTTGACATTGTACTTCGACGGTGGCCGCATGCTCACCTTGTGCGCTGGTCCGACAACAACCACGTCGTTCATGACCAGGGGTGGCATGGAGGAGCCGATGTCGATATCCTCACGACCCTGGCCCAAACGCAGCCCCTCAAACATATCCACCCGACCTTTGTTGCCAAAATTCGGGTCGAGCAGTCCGGTTTTTGCATCTAGTGAAACCAGGAAAAAACCGGGTGTGACCACCAAAATACGCCGCTCATCACCGTCGCGCCAGTAGGACAATCCGCGACCGGAGCCCTTGCGTGGTGCGGCGTCGAATCTTTCGCCTTCCTCTGGCCGCCACAACCACAATACTTGTCCATTGGTGGCATCGAGTGCTGCCACGTTTCGAGTGGCGCCGACGGTAGTGTATAACACGCCGTCCACTTCAAGCGGTGTGGAGGTGGCATTGAACTCGGGCGAGGGACCAAAATTCTCCATCGAAAAGCGCCAGGCGATCTCTAAAGAGCCAACGTTTTCCGCATTAATCTGGTCCAGGGGCGAATAACGCTGAGCTTCCTTGTTGCCGCCATTATCTGGCCAATCTCCAGCGTAGACATCAGTGCCTGACTGGCTCCACACCGTTGAGGCACAGATAAGAGCAGCGACACTCACAATGAATGACGAAACCAATCGCTTTGTTGTTACCATCTTGGACTCTCTCGCTATTTTGTCATTAAATTACGCGCACCCGTCAGTCGAGTCGACCGCGCCGTCCAGCCACAGATGCTACACCAAGCGGAATTATAATAAGGATTGATAGTAGCCATGGAC
This sequence comes from Gammaproteobacteria bacterium, assembly GCA_002731775.1. Lineage (GTDB taxonomy): Bacteria > Pseudomonadota > Gammaproteobacteria > Pseudomonadales > Pseudohongiellaceae > UBA9145. The sequence goes on along the minus strand of PCCP01000100.1, from coordinate 7,778 downwards.
AGGGATTCGCAAGGATAAACAATCTATTTTCCACAAGCAAGCCCGTGGCTTCGCAATGCTTGTAAAATTCTGAACAATATCAGTCGCTTAAGGTATTGTTGAAGTATGTAGTTGTAATTCTTTGTAACTGGAAAAGTTGCTCAACGGAATCGCGGACAGGGCGCGTTTTTCTGCTAGTGCAGCGCTTAGCCTGACTAAGAATTTGAAAATGTGGTCTGCCCCCTTAATTCGTCTCGGATCAAGACGCCGGGATTCAACTCTGTCGCAGACGGGTATTTATTCCCTGGGCACATGAGTTAGACTCGACAGACTGCACTCACACATGCCTCGCCTTCCGGAGATCACCATGAACACAACAATTTTGAGGAAACTCTTAGTGCTTGCCGCCATCGGTCTGTTTTCCCAGTTTGCCACGGCACAAGGCGATGCCAATGGCTTAGCCGTTAAGCAAATCGCTGACATCGTTGTCGGCCTGAACCACTTCCCTTCCGATGCCGACATCGCCACTCTTGATGGGATCATCGCTGACGGTGAACTGGCCCAGGGTGTTCGCGATATGGCCAATACCGTTGCCAACATCGAACACTCTGCTAATGAAGAAGGCAGGGGCGCAATGGAAGCTATCCAGGCAAATTCCCAGGCACCGGACCGGGCCAAGGTCCTGGCGGGCATTATCGCAAACTTCAGCCACGGCGCCAGCGATGACGTCAAGGCGCAATTGGCACAGTTGTTTCCATAGGGTCAGGTCTTTCCTGTTAGCACCCATAACATAGAATAAGTCGGCGCTGATGTTTATGCTAAGACTCAAGACCTGACCCCATTACTCTTTCCAAAAATGTCCACCTGCCGTGGCTATTTTATTCCTAATGTTTATGCGTTTGATGTGAATCTGTGATTACAAAAAGACACAGTATCCCCTTAAAAATGGCGTATCTTGATTTCTGAGATTGGGAGCAGAGTGCTTGTACTACATCTGTAAAGACTTATCACTCGAGATTTATGTTAGACGTATTTGTCAGTCGAAGGCTTAAAAGATTAGGCCATGAAACTCACGGGAATGGTGGCCTGTTACTATTCTATTGCCGCATTTTCTCCTTGCTGTTGATCTCTATAACTGCTGCCGAGGCAGAGGAAGTGGTAGTCGGGCGCGACGCCGATGGCAGACTCACAATACAGGCAACTCGATATACGGGTGTGGTCGATCTGGACGGTGTTCTCGACGAGTCGATCTACCAATCCATCCTGCCCATAACTGATTTCGTCCAGCAGATTCCCGATGAAGGTGCCGCCGCCAGTGAGAAGACGGAGGCATGGGTCTACTTCGATGATGACAACCTTTACATTGCGGCGCGCAATTACGAATCCGTGCCCGAGAGCGAGTGGGTAGCTAACGAAATGCGCCGAGACACATTTCAGCTGCGCTCAAATGACTCGTTTTCAGTCATGCTCGATACTTTTCTCGACCGCCGTAATGGAGTTGCCTTCCTGGTTACGCCCATCGGAGGTTTTTCTGACTTCGCAATAACCAATGAGGGCGGCGGTGGCAGAAGCGTCAATATCGACTGGAATATTGTTTGGGATTCAAGGACCGGCAGATTCGATGGGGGTTGGACAGTCGAGATGCAGATTCCCTTTCGTTCGCTGCGCTATGAGCCGGGCTCTGAGCAGACTTGGGGGATACAACTTCGGCGTATTATCCGCCGCTACAACGAGGCATCATACTTTACCGCGCTACCGATCTCCGCCGCCCGTGGCAATAGTGTGATTGCCGGACTCTGGCGCATCTCCGAGGCGGGCACACTAAACCAGCTTGAGGTGCCGGCACGCAATTTCAACCTCGAGATAAAACCCTATGGGCTAGGAAGCGTTATCACCAACCGGCAGGTGCAGCCACTGGTGAATAGCGAATCGGAGCAAGAGTTCGGCGTCGACATAAAATTTGGCATCACCAACAACCTGACCGCCGACTTTACTTACAACACCGATTTTGCTCAGGTCGAGGTGGACGAGCAACAAGTCAACCTGACACGATTCAGCCTGTTCTTTCCTGAGAAGCGTGAGTTTTTCCTGGAGGGCCGGGGCAATTTCGATTTTGCCGGCCCCCGAACCCTTGATGTGCCCACCATGTTCTTCAGCCGCAAAATCGGACTGCAGCAGGGACAGGTGGTCCCCATCGGTGCCGGCGCCCGATTGACAGGCAAGATTGGAGATTTCGATATCGGCGCTCTGAACATTAATACCGACGCCGACGATTTTGCCAATATTGCATCCACTGGCTTCTCGGTGCTACGAGTAAAACGAGACATTCTCCGTCGCAGTACCATTGGCGCCATTTTTACCGACAGGTCCGAATCCCTGGCAGGCGATGGTTCGAGTCAGTTATACGGCATCGACGGCTCTTTCGACTTTTTTGATGATATTGCCATCGACGCCTATGTGGCCCGGACTGACGGTCCTGGCAAGAGTGGAGATGACAAGAGCTATATGGGAAATTTTGCCTATGACGGGGATCTTTACGGGCTCAGTTCCGGCTATTTACTGGTGGAGGAAAACTTCAACCCCGAAGTAGGATTCCTGCGCAGGGATAATTTTAAACAGTACGCGGGCTCAGCGCGCTTCAGCCCCCGACCCACATCGATCGACTGGATCCGTCGCTTTAATCTCGCCGCAGATACCAAGTCTTACTGGTCGGCGGATGCGGACAAACTGGAAACGCGCCGGCATCAACTCAGTCTTAGCACCGAATTTGAAAGCAGTGACCAGCTCAAGATTTCCGCAAGCGACGAATTCGAGATGCTTAGCCAGCCTTTCGCCATAGCGGATGGCGTAATCCTACAACCGGGGAAATACGATTTTACCAGCTACCTGCTGTCTTATGATTTTGGCAGGCAGCGGCCGGTCAGCGGAATACTCTCCTTTAGAGCCGGGGATTTCTGGAGTGGTACCAATACCGCCATAAGTATTAGTGGTGGACGCATCGAGTTATCTCCCCAACTCTCACTGGAGCCCAGTTATTCGTTTAATCGTGTAGAACTTCCCGAGGGTGATTTCAGGACCGAACTCGGCAGGCTGCGATTCACCTATACTGTTTCACCGCGCATGTATCTGAGCGGCCTGGTGCAATACAATTCAACCGCCAGTTCATTCAGTACCAATTTTCGATTTCGCTGGGAATGGGCCCCGGGGAGTGAACTTTTCATTGTCTACAGTGATGATCGTGACACCGATCCATTTGGCAATCCGAACAGCCTGGAACTACGCAACCGGGGTATCGTTATCAAGCTTAACCGGTTATTCCAGATTTAAGATTTTTCGGCACCAAAGCAGAGGGATAGAATAGCTGGCATAACGAAATATCTAATTTCATCCCACTAATAGACTATGACAAACCACGTGTCAGCATTTGTTCATGAGGTTTGAAATTCATAGAACAGCCATCGATAAAATTATCAACAAAATCCAGGTCGGCTTGAGCAGTTTTTGTATCAGCAGAAGTTAATTTTTCCTTGGGTGGGAATAGTCCCATTCCTGAGAGCAAGCAGGTCCAGGACATCTGTGAATAATAACTTCCAATATTGAGACGTTTTAACTCAGTTTCCAAATTTTGCGTGTTGTACCAACAATTAAGCATATCATTCAGGTTGTTAGAAATATTTTTGTTTTCCCGATTATCTATCCAATATTGACTATCATTTCTTGAATTGGTCTTATAATGTAAAACAATATAGTCTCGAATACCTTCAAAATTCATATTCATCCGTTGGTTAAATTCTTCTCTAAATTGGTTGCTAAACCCACCTTCCTCAAATGCTCTGGCAAATTCGTCAATCGTCGAGTATACAAATTGCAGAGCTGTTGCTTCCAACGGTTCTATAAAGCCTTGAGAAAGGCCAACTGCCACACAATTTTTACGCCAAGACTCTTGTGCTCTACCAACTTTCATTTTTAGATGACGCGCTTCTACATCACTTTCTAAAACCCCCAGGTGTGCTCTAAGCTCTTTCTCAGCCTCATCCTGAGTGCAATATTTCGAACTGTAAACATAGCCATTGCCAAAACGGTTAGTCAACGGTATCTGCCATACCCAGCCATTCGTTAATGCCGTAGATATAGTTTGCGATGGTATATTCGGATCAATTTCCGTGGGTATTGCTACAGCGGAATCATTAAACAGGTTATCTGAGAAACTAATAAAAGGTACTTTTAAAGTCTTTTCCAGAAGAATAGAAGCGAAACCAGAACAGTCTACAAAAATGTCACCGGACAGTAATTGATCGTTATTAAGTTTTAAGGATCTAATATCACCATTCGAGTGTAATTCAACGTTTTCGACAGTTGCCTGAATGTGATTTATGCCGACTTCCGCTGCTTTTTTCTGTAAAAACTTTCCAATCAATACAGAGTCAAAATGATAGCCATACTGAAAATGAAATGGAAAGTTTTTCGAAGCAATAGGGGCTAATTTTTTTTCAGACAAACTTGCCATTAAGGAAAAACGATTGGGGTGGGCTATGACATCAGCCCCTTTTCTACGAAGAGTTGCATTATTATAGAGAAATTTAAATGTCACAAAATCAAGACCACTAGGAAAAGGGTGAAAGTATTCCTCATAGCCAGAAACCGTTGACCAATTTTTAAAACTTATTCCATTTTTATAGGTTGCATTACATTCCGGCATCCACTCAGACTCATTGATATCCAATGAATCAAAAAAAGCCTTTAGCCTTGGAGTAGAGCCTTCACCTACTCCAATAATACCGATATCAGGTGATTCAACCAAGGTGATATTAATTCCGAGGCGCTCCCATTTTTTATGTAACAGATTGGCGGTCATCCACCCTGCCGTTCCACCACCCAGTATCACAATATTTTTTACTTTCAAATTGTCCATTATGTCTACGCTAGTAAATAAAGGGGCCTTAATGTATCCATTAAGAATAATGAGGCTTCATTTTAAAGTCCAGAGCTCAATGTACAAATAGGAGCAGGCCGCGTTTTTCCATTTTCGACGCCGACTATGTTTCCGGCTAAGCAGAAAACGTGGTCTAACTCCATTATTCAGACGTCGGCCACAGCATGAGCCGATGTTTGGTATTAATTTTGCGATGCTCATGTTGTGGCATTTAGCCAAAGTAGAATTTCCGCAACCGTTAATCCCACAAAAGAACCGATCATGGACCCTATCAGAGCCATAATGATTGCAACTGGCACAAGCTCACGGCCATAGGCGGCTCCAACGACAGCTGCAGAGGGCGCGCTACCTATATTAGCGATCGAAGCAAGACCCACCAGAAGTATATTAATCCGAAGTAAGCGAGCTACAAGTAACAGGATTGAGCCATGAATTAGCAAAATAATAACTCCAGAAAGAATGTACATGGGGGCCTCACTTATTACTCCCAGACTCACTTCTGCGCCGATTAGTGCAACAATGACATATAACATAATCCCAGAAACTTCATCACTTGCGGGAATTTTACCCAAAGCGGTAGGAGCTGCTAGCATTCCCATAACTGAAGAAATAATTATAACCCAAATCATCTCATTGAAAATTTCTGCAGAGGCTATAAATATAGCAAGATGATTACTGAAAGTAGCCACCACCAGAGATAAGCCAATCACCAGAATTAGAGACGGCATATCAATTGCCTTGTTTGAATCTAAATTATGCAATGAATCCAGAATCTCAATTATCCCGTCATCTTCAGCTCTTAAGAATTTGTCGAACGCGGATTTGAAAGGTTTCAATGCAATGATGACCACCAACCAAATTGAGTAACAAAGCGCTCCCATCAACAAGGTATAGGTCATTGCTTCGTCGCTAACAGAAAGAGCCTCTTTGACAGCTACAAAATTCTGCGTACCTCCAGTCCAGCCAGCAGACATAGTTGCAAACGTAAGAGGTGTTTCATCGCCGAGAAAATCTCGCATGATCCAGTGAGTTACTATAAAACCCAGCATGATTGTGAGCGTCGAAGCCAAGCATAATGCGATGAGTCGCACACCTAACTTGCGGATTACGGCAAGATTGAATTTCAAAGACATGAGAAACAACATTGCTGGAATCAGATTGTCTCTTACCATTTCTCGTGCAAGGCGAACATCTTCTGTAAATTCCCATAAACCAAGCGTATATAGAGCCATAGATCCAAACATGACCAATACAATGGATGGAAACCATCGGAAAAAAGCTATTTTAAAATGATTCTCTAGCCCTACCAGTACGCCACATAAGCCAAACATTAGCGCGATAAAATCGAATCCCTGAGTGATCACGCTGCAGTATCTGTTGGTTGAAAAACTGGGGGTAGACTACGATCATTGGTCGGTTTTGCTGCGAACCGATGGTCATATCGCAAGTACTTCCCTTTAGCATTCGCCAACAGGTAAAAACCACCACCATCAGCTAGTTTGTATGGCTTAGGTTTAGGCTTGGCTTGTTTGACTGTTGTGGTTGATAGCTTCTGCATATATTCTCTGGGGGGATTACCCCGGCAACTTACATTCGGCTGGCAAATTCGGATTCTCTCCTCTTGAAAGAATTATCAAGTCGCCCCAATTTTCGATTGCTATGGGTTGTTTTGCCAATACAGCACAGTAGTCATAGGATGAGTTACAACTCAAGAGTGCCGCACAAAACAGAAGGAGTACTTTTTTCACGATAAACATCTTTTCAAGATAGCCAGGCTAACTTTAGCCGAGAGCGCCTTCAGGAAGATTTTGGGAAAAGGAAGGGAACCCCTCATTAACAGGATCCCACTGATGTGCTGTCGAACTCCAAATGCTGGATTCAACTTTAACCCATGAGGGGTCATCTAGACTGCCGGCTTTGATAAATCTGAAGTCTGGTAACTCTGTGAGATAACTAATAATAGGGGAACCGCATTCTGAGCAAAATCCTCTATGTACGCGGCCTCCGTCTGTACCAACAACAGAGAAAATCTTAACATCACCTTGAATCTCCAATTTATCAGTGGGAATCATAGTAATTGTTGCTTTACCACTACCGGTGGCTTTTTGACAATCGGTGCAGTGGCAATGCAGGGAACTGACTACATTTTCTCGTTCAAATTTATAGCGTATCGATCCACACAAACATCCTCCAGTTTCCATAATTAAGCTCCGACTTAAAATAACTCAGACGACCCATTATGGGCTCTGAGGGGAATTAGCTACTCGGTTTCTATCTTTACTACAAAACAACAAAAGGGCAAGTTCTAAGGTAAAAGTAATCAAACAATTTTCAATGCCATCAAAACCAATACGATGACTGAAGCCATCGTGTATAAGTAGAACAAAGGCTGCCGCAATTTCAGCCCTCGCGCTCTTTGTGAGTAAACATCGGCCTGAGTGGGCATGAAAACCTCAAAAAACGCACTAAATCGCGACAGATTTAGACGATCTAGCCGTTCGTTTGTTGATTTGCATGCTCGAATGACCCACTTGTGATGGTTTTTGCACTGAATAGTTGACCCACTACATGTCATTTACTGCGAGGTGCAGCTGCCATCACCATTTAGGTAGGCGGGGACAAGCTCAAGTTTAAAAGTGGTGCTATGTCGCCGGTGTCGTGTTGGACGCACAAGTGCTTGCTCCTATTCACGCTTCAGGCGATCAGTTTTAAAGGGTGGGTTGTTCCACTTCCAGGGGTTCACTCCAATTGCTGGGTCAAGATTCGGTGGAAATCAACAGTTAGTAGATATCAGAAGGGAGCGATTTGGATTTGTTGGTAAGGACGTTGGGCGAGTAAAAAAATACCCATAACCCATTAATAATAT
>PCCP01000099.1 GCA_002731775.1 Gammaproteobacteria bacterium | reverse complement strand
GGTTCGATATACCACCAATCGTCCCAGAGAATTCGGCGTCAGGCTAATCTATAGATGGGCGGGAAACTAAAACAACAAACTCTTTATGTTGTCTTCAAACAAAAAGGCCGGGAATATCCCGGCCTTTTTGTTTGAGCAGGCCAAGTAACCCCATCGACTTGTCCCAGCCCTAATTCACTCAATCGTAGGGCCAAAGCTCCAGCCCATGGATGGCATTGCGAATATCCATGGTCATATTGACAGAACTCGCCACCTGGCCAGTTTGTATGTCGTAAAGAGTAATGGTTGAGGGTGATGAACCACCGGCCACGAAGCGATCATCAACGATACACAAGCCGCGCCCAAATCCTTGCCTGGCAGTCTTCGAATCATCGACGCCTTGATACCGTATCTCATCGGGATCGTAGTAGCGGATTTTGAAGGCCTGTTGCTCCCCGCTTTGTCGCACAACACGTAGACAGTCGCTCGCCGTATCATTAAAGATTACTCCGCCGTTAAAAGGCCTCGCATTGTGAGTGCCGGCAGGTAAGCTACAAACTGCATTAACTTCATTTCGACTATTAATATGCAACAGGGCTTGTGTACGGAGCCCGCTCAAATAAATGCCCCTGGCATCCACATGGATCATATTGATATGTTGCTCATTTATCGGCCGCGGCCCAAACTTACCGATCGGGTCAAATACAAAACCTGACCATCCAGCCTGCTGCCTGAGCACATGAAAACCCCAGGTAAATTTTTCCTCCTCAATATCAAATACCAGCACACAATCATGACCCGTCGAGGTCAAAAATATTTTTCGATCTTTGCGATAAATCTCATGACAGTGCTTGAGGTAGCGATTACGCCAGGATTTTCGCACCTTGAAGTCCCGGTCATAGCAGAACAGTTCGTCGGATGCAGCAATGTAGATATCATCAGCATCGAAGCAAATACCTCGAAGCCCCCGGTCCGCTCCCCGACCGGAAAAATCGATATCGCCGGTGTCCCAATCAACATGCTGTTCTGCTCTTTGGGATGCGAAATCCACAGTAAAGACCCCTCCATGGCTCTCCCCTTTCTGACTGCCGCGTACAACAGATGTTGCGATGATTTTTGGTAGTTTTATATTCATAAAGTGCAGGCTGCGATCATTGATTTCAACTGCGTCGATCATTTGATCACTATAGTCCCAAGCCAGAATTCACGGATGTTAATCTGCATCAATCGCTGCATTGTATTGAGGTAGGTCATCACTGATTTCGAACCAGGGCGCCTTGGATCCGACAAATTCATGAAACCCTGGCGGGCAATTTACATTCCCATCGACAGCACCCATTGCTACGTATAGCATTTCCTTATCTGGCTTGTAGTCTACCAGTAAGGTCGAGCTACAATTGCTGCAGAAAATACTGTCGGAGTTCTCGGAAAATGCATAGCTTTTTATGCTGTCCTCACCCGATAAATAGGTGAATTTATCACGAGCGATCCCTCCCCAACTTGCGAACGCGGCGCCGTGAATTTTCCTGCATATGGAACAATGGCAGTGACTGAAATCTATCAGTTCAGCGCTCACCTGGTACTGCACCTTAGCGCATGCACATTTACCAGTAATCACCATACTTCTCCTATTAGGTTTTCGTAATGCTCTGTAACGACTAGCTAGATAGTTAAAAATTATATGATAATTTGAGACTGTATAGTAATCACCCTGGCCACGAAATTGAAAATTGGCTTGATTGTGATGTTTTCAGAAAATTTCATCAAAATAAATCGAGACAAAGTGAATCACTCACGAGGGCGTAAGCTTTACTCTCGGATTCTGTTAACCACTAGAATTTCGCAGCGTTAGTTTCTTGCCCGAGATTTGCTTATTGCACTGCATTTCGCGACAGCGAAAACTAGTTGGGAACAGGAATATTCAGAGTTTCTTTAACCTGTTCCATCACGACGTAACTGGTAGATTCCTGCACTCCGGGCAATGTTAACAAAGTATCGCCGAGCAGGGTTCGATAGGCATTCATATCTGCCACCCTCGCTTTGATCAGGTAGTCGAAATTACCGGAAACCAGATAGCATTCCTGCACAGCATCCAATGCCGTAGCTGCGCTTTTAAATTCGGCAAAAATATCCCTGGAAGTTCGCGATAGCCGAATTTGCACAAACACTACCAAACTGGCTTCGAGGCAGACTGGATCCAAAAGGGTGGTGTAACCCTGAATAATACCCGCCCGTTCCATGCGCTTAACGCGCTCCATACAGGGAGTGGTGGTTAGACCCACTCTACGGGCTAGCTCCGCGTAGCTGATGCGGCCATCGTCCTGCAACTCCCTGAGGATATTCTTGTCAATTTTAGATAGAGGTTTATCTTGTTTCATATTAATTAATCAGGTTATTCACCCAAATTTATCATATATATCGGATTAATCATCTATTTAATTACTAATATAAAGAAAATACTCTAGAAAATCACGTCTATAATCAATCCCATAGCCAATCACTAAAGTTTTCGTAGGCAGGAGGATAGGCAAATGTTGATAGGAGTCCCTAAAGAGATTAAAAATCACGAGTATCGAATCGGCTTAACTCCCGCCGGTGTTCGTGAATTAGTCGCCAATGGTCACCAGATAATGATTCAGCAGCAAGGTGGCGAAGCCGTTGGTTTGAACAATGAGTTATACCTGGCAGCGGGCGCCGAAATCGTGTCAGAGGCAGCAGAAATATTTGCTCGTGCTGAACTACTAATAAAGGTCAAGGAACCGCAGCCACAGGAATGCAAAATGTTGCGGCCGGAGCAGACGCTTTTCACATATTTGCATCTGGCTCCAGATCCAAAGCAGACAAAATTGCTCGTTGACTCCGGTGCCACCTGCATCGCCTACGAAACTGTCACCGACGACGCTCATACCCTGCCACTGCTGGCACCCATGAGTGAGGTTGCCGGCAGGATGGCAATTCAGGAAGCGGCCGTTTGTCTGGAGAAATCCCATGACGGCAGTGGGGTTTTGCTCGGCGGCGTACCCGGAGTCGAGCCGGGCAACGTCGTTGTTATTGGCGGCGGCGTAGTGGGTCTCAATGCAGCGCGCATGGCCGTGGGTCTTGGTGCCAATGTAACTATTCTGGATCGCTCCCTTTCACGACTGAAACAAATCGACGAAATGTTTGACGGCAGAATACACACTCTCTACTCCACCGCCGACACCATAGAGTCGCAACTGAAAACCGCTGACGCAGTTATTGGTGCAGTATTGATCCCGGGCGCAGCAGCCCCCAAGTTGATTACACGAGCGATGCTGAAATTGATGAAGAAGGGCTCTGTGTTGGTAGATGTGGCCATCGATCAGGGTGGTTGCTTTGAAACCAGCAAGGCCACAACTCACACCGATCCTACTTACATAGTCGACGGCATCATCCACTACTGCGTCGCCAATATGCCCGGCGGTGTAGCGCGAACCTCTACATTCGCCCTGACCAATGCCACCCTGCCTTTTGTTCTGGAATTGGCGAATAAGGAAAGTCGGCAAGCTTTACTGGATAACGAGCATCTCAGAAATGGATTGAATGTATACAAGGGCATGATCACAGTTGAGGCCGTGGCAAAGTCATTGGGATACAACTATGTGGACTCGATAAACGCGCTAAGACAGGGGGATCTAAAAGCGACAGCTTAGGCAGTAGCGTATATGATATCCGGCCTGCCGCGGGCGTGAAACTAGCCGCAGCAGAACACAGGCAACCCGGGAATTTGCTATGGCACTTGTTTTTAAACAGTTGTTCGACGAATTTTCTGCAATCTACTCCTATCTGTTAGCGGATTCAGAATCTGGCAAAGAGCATAGGAGGAATTAGAGCTAGCTTCGTTTAAGTCCTCTCATACATCGCTGGAAAACATCAGGCCAGCTACAATGGAAACTCTTCATGTCACCGCTCATCCTCGGTGCTGTCCTCTTTGCAGCCCTGCTGCACGCCGTATGGAATGCCCTGATCAAGGTTAGCGGCGACCGCCTGGTGGTGATGTCGGTTACCACGGCAACTTCGGCACTGCTGGTGGTGCCACTGCTGCTAATCTTGCCGCCGCCTGCGCCCGAGAGTTGGCCTTACCTGGGCATGTCCGCCCTGATTCATTCCTCGTATATGTTGCTGTTGATCAGGGCGTATAGTCACGGTGATTTCGCCCAGGTCTATCCGCTGTCCCGAGGATCGGCGCCGCTGCTAACTGCGCTGCTGGGATTCGTTCTACTGGGCGAAGCCATGACCGAGCGGGAATTACTGGGTCTGCTATTGATCGTTGCCGGGATTCTGGGACTGGGACTGGGACGCAGCGCCGGCAAACTCAGCCTCAGCCGGGGAGCATTGATTTATTCGCTGCTGACTGGATTGAGCATCGCTGCCTATTCCCTGATTGATGGCACAGGCGCCAGGCTTTCCGGCAATAGCACCAGCTTTACTGTGTGGATGTTCTTTCTCGACGGTTTTCTGCTGCCACTGGTGGCATTCAGACGCCGCTCAGGGGCCGTCCTGATTACAACAATCAAATCCGTCTGAAGGTCCGGTCTGGCGGTGGCGGTATTATCCACCATCGGCTACTGGATAATTATCTGGGCATTTACCCAGGAACGCATCGCACCGGTGGCAGTGCTGCGTGAAACCAGCGTGTTATTCGCCATGATGATTTCTGTATTCGTGATCAGGGAAGGGTTTTCCTTGCTGCGAGTTGGAATTGTCGTGCTAATACTGGCCGGCATCATGTTTCTCGGTTTCTAGGGAAAAGAGTCGAGATTTCGGCTTCAAGTTTGAAAGATTCGTGATAAGTTACAGCCACATCAAAAAGCTTACAGAAAAAATCGCGGCCACAGCACTTGTTTACCAGTACGGCCAGCCCTGTGGAAAGAGGAAGAGGAGGTTGTCATGAGGCATCTGCTTGTCTTCATTGCTACATTCGTGTTGAGCACGACCGCGCTCGCGCAGTCAACGTCGGTGATGATCGACGACCTGACGACGACCGAGGTACAGGCCGCCATCGACGGCGGAAAAACTACCGCCATCTACTATGTCGGCGGTACCCACCAGAGTGGCCCGGCGGTGGCCCTCGGCAAACACAACCTGTTATCTGCCCTCCTCGCCCGACGCATCGCGGAGACACTGGGCAACGCGCTTGCCTTTCCTCCAAATCCCTATGCTCCAGCTGGCGATCCAGTAGCCAGGACCGGACACATGCGCTTCGCCGGAACCATCAGTGTGTCACATGAGACGCTGGCGGCGGTATCCCGCGACGTCGCCATCAGTGCGTTGACGGTAGGCTTCACACACGTCGTCATGCTTGGCGATCACGGCGAGACCCAGGACGTCATCAGAGAGGTGGCGGCGGCCCTCGATGCCGAGTGGCGCTCGAAAGGCGGCCGCGTGTTCTTCATCCCGGTTTACGAGGAAGGCGAAGACCGCATGCGGGAGATCCTGACGGCGCTGGACGTGCCCAGCAACCGGACAACGTCGATCGACGATGCTTCGGAAATGATGGCGCTGGACACCGCCAACCGCTGGGTTCGCCCGGATCAGTTGGCGGACGATATCGTAGCGGTCGCCTCGGCTGACCTCGGCCGGCAGTTCATCGACGGCAAGGTCGAGGTGGCGGTTGCGCGCATTCGGGAACTGGTGCGATAGCAGCACCCACAGCCCATATGAGCAATTGATAAAAAAGGACTGCTTCGTCGAGTCCGATTTTTACATGAATCTGAAACTAAATAATATTTTTGAATTACTGCCTGAAGACGTAGACAAAGAAATATTCGAGAATCTTATCGAGAGTGGCTCTGTGAAGGTGGAGCGAATTATTTCCCGGGGGCAGGCTTCGCCCCCAGTTGGCTGGTATGACCAGGACCAGGCTGAGTGGGTAATGATTCTACAAGGAGAGGCAATCATTTGTGTAGAAGACGACGGGGATTATCACCTGGTAGCTGGTGGTTATCTGAATATTCCTGCACATACCAGGCACAGAGTGAAATGGACATCTCCGGAGATCGAAACCATATGGCTTGCCATTCACTATCAGGGATGACGACAGCTAATAAATTCAAAAGGTGACCAATCCTTCATGGCGTCCAATTATGCCCTCGAAGACGCCGGAACGCGCCACGGGCGGCGGATCCACGGGTAATGTCCAGAGTGCCGGGAAAATAATCTTCAGAGAGCTTATAACAAGTGGCTTGACTTAATTTGTCGTAAGATAAATACTCTGCGTTGGAAGACATTCAGAGGCCGGAAGAATTCACGTTCTTTCGGCCTCTTTTCTTTGCTTTCAAATTCAAAACCGTGACGGTCAATCTTCATTATGGAATATCTGGCGATCATCGCTTTTGCCATCACCACATGTGTGACACCCGGCCCTAATAACGCCATGATCATGACCTCCGGACTAAACTATGGCATCCGCCGGAGCCTGCCCCACTACACGGGCATCTGCCTGGGCTTTCCGGTGATGGTTACCGCCGTGGGCCTGGGTATCGCCGGTTTGTTTGAACAATTCCCGTTTCTGCACGTGATGTTGAAGGTCGCTGGCGCAGCATATCTCAGCTATCTTGCCTACAGGATCGCAACCGCACCAGTGGCCAGGCTGGATACCCACGAAGGCAGACCCTTTACCTTCATCCAGGCCGCAGCCTTTCAATGGGTTAACCCGAAAGCCTGGGTATTGGCTGTTGGAGCGACGGTGACTTACACCGTTATCTCAGACAGTTACGTGTGGCAGGTATTGATCATTGCACTGATATTCCTGATCTTCGGTGCGCCCTGTATCATGCTGTGGCTATGGTTCGGCTCGTCCTTAAAAGGTATCCTGCAGAGACCCAATTATGTGCGCATATTCAATATCAGCATGGCCAGCCTGTTGATGGCTTCGTTGATTCCAGTGTTTCTGGATTTGTACATTCAGTTCACAGCCTGATCCCATCCTGGCAAAAAAACGCGAATTACCCTGTCTCAGAGAACGATAGAGGAACGGTAAAAGAATTTTGGAGACGAAGATGAAACTATTGCGCCCGAATGCCCTGGTCCTGTTCTTAATCCTGGCTGTGACCAGCCCGACTGCGCTGGCCCAGCTCAACGACGTCGAACGAAATCTTTCCAACTATATCGATGCCCATCACGATGCGGCGATCGGGCTGCTGGAAGAAGTCGTTAATATTAACAGTGGAACCCAGAATTTTGCAGGCGTTGCAGCCGTTGGGCGCATCTTTCAGGCCCGTTTCGAAGCCCTGGGCATGACTACCGAGTGGCTCGACGGTGCTTCCTGGAATCGATCGGGCCACCTGGTCGCGCGCAGCTCCGATGCCGCGAATAACGGTCCCCAATTGCTGTTGATCGGCCATCTGGATACCGTGTTTCAGAGCGACAGCCCGTTTCAGCGCTATAGTTATCTGGGGAACAACGTCGCCAGCGGCCCCGGTATCGCCGACATGAAAGGCGGCGATGTCATCATCCTGCAGGCCCTGTCTGCTCTTAATGACCAAAACCTGCTCGAGAGCATGAATGTGACGGTGTACATGACCGGTGACGAGGAATCGACCGGACCGGGTGAAAACCAGGCTCTGGCCCGGGCGGATATGGTAGCCGCCGCCCGCACAGCTGATATTGCCCTGGGCTTCGAAAATGGCGACGGCAATCCCGCAACTGCAATTCCGGCACGGCGTGGCTACGCCAGTTGGGAATTGAAGATCAAGGGCAGTCCCGCGCATTCATCACAGATATTCCAGGACGAAGTCGGTGCCGGCGCAATCTTTGAGATAGCTCGCATACTCAACGACTTCTACCAGGAGCTCGCGGGCGAGCAGTACCTCACCTTTAATCCTGGCATCATCATGGGTGGCACCGAGGTGCAGTTTGACAGCGACTTCAGTCGCGGCAACGCCTTCGGCTTGTCCAACGTGGTGTCGCAGGATGCCATCGCACGGGGCGATCTGCGGATGATTTCCACGGCGCAGACAGACCGTGCCAGGGAGGCCATGGAACGCATCGTTGCCGATAACCTGCCACTCACCGAGGCCGAATTCAGCTTGAGCCAGGGCATGCCACCGTTTCCGGACAGCGAGGGCAACCGGCGCCTGTTGGCCTACTTCAGCCGGGTCAGCGAGGATCTCGGCTACGGCGAAGTGACCGCGGTAGACCCTTCCCGCGCCGGTGCCGCCGACATCTCCTATGTTGGCGACCATGTCGACATGGCAATCGACGGCATGGGAATGGGGGGCGCCAACGATCATACGGTGAATGAGACCGGAGATCTGGAATCGATGCGCGTGCAGGCAAAACGCGCCGCTATTTTAATGTACCGACTGGTACACGGCGGCCTGTAAAACCCGCCCGTTAAAGCAAGCACAAAACCAAGAGAAACTGTTATGCAATTTATGATTACCGCTTACGATGGTACGGACGAAGAAGCAATGAATCGACGCATGGCTGCGCGGCCTGCTCATATCGATGGGGCCAGGCTACTCAAGGACTCGGGAAAGCTGATTACCGGCGGCGCCATCCTCGATGATGCGGAGCAGATGATCGGCTCGACGCTGTACGTAGAATTCGATTCCAGGGCAGAGCTGGACAGCTGGCTGGAGCAGGACCCCTATGTAACGGGCGGCGTCTGGCAGGACATTACCGTGCAACCGATACGCCTGGCTATGAAAGCCCGACCGGGTGGGGCCCAGTTACTGTCCCGGCTGCAGGTGCTCTAACTTCAATCCCACCGCGGTGCCGGCACCGAAGCCTTTCCAATAGGTATGATCTGCCCC
This sequence comes from Gammaproteobacteria bacterium, assembly GCA_002731775.1. Classification (GTDB taxonomy): domain Bacteria; phylum Pseudomonadota; class Gammaproteobacteria; order Pseudomonadales; family Pseudohongiellaceae; genus UBA9145. Next base: position 1,323 of record PCCP01000099.1, on the reverse strand, counting down.
GGGCTGACCATTTCTTACCGAGTAGACCGCGTCGGCGCCGTCGGGAACCAAATCCAGGTAAGTCATTCGCTCCTCGTTGCCCTTCAGTTGATAATCCAGGTAAGCCGTCACGAAGTGGTCCATGATGTTGTTCATTCGCACCGTGTCCCAAACCGGGTCGGTGTAATGGCTGGCACCGATTTTATCCTCGCTGTTGAGTATTTCTACCGGTAAGGGGTAAGGTGCGCCGGCATTGTGACCGGCGTTCTTGAAGGTCAGCAAATAGCGATCGCTATTCACCGCATTTTCGAAGATCGCCCGCGTCCCATTATCATAACCGGCGACGGTGTCGGCACTGCCGGCTATGTAGAAGGTGGGGACATCGATGCCGGCCAGATCCTGGTTGCGCCAGAATCCCGAATTCATGCCCCATGGCGCCACCGCCACACCTGCCTTGATGCGGGAATCCAGGTTGCCGCGATAGGCCGGGTTGCCGGTCGCATGTTGATGCAGTAACTCATTGGGGGGCGCCAGCAGTGAACCAACGATGTCGTCACTATAGCCGCCTCCCAGATTATTGACCAGGCCATAGCCACCCATGGAGTAACCGACTATTGCCGTGGTTTCCGCATTTAACAGGCCATACAGGAAGCTCGCCGAATCTTCAGCTAGAGCGGCCATGGTGTCCACAACAAAACGCTGATCCAGAGGTCTATTGTAGAGGGTGCTGGGAAATGCCTGCTGATCATCGTAAGTGCTGTCGGTATGATCGATGGATGCCACCACATAACCCTTGCTGGCCAGGTTTTCACCGAGATGGCTGAGCAAGAATCGGTTGCCCGGGTAGCCGTGGGAAATAATCACCAGCGGATAAGGTGTAGGCGTGGACTCAGGCTGCGCATCTCGCACCGCCCTGCCCATTAATAATGCAGTTATATCGGGGTTGCGGGTAATTGCATGATAGTGGCCACCTGCCGATTGACCATCGCTCAGCTGCGCGGGATACCATATTTCAAGTGTAAGCTTTCTGTCGTAATAGACGCTGTCGCCACCGCGAGGTGTATTCAGTATGTCCACCCGGTTCGGATCGACCACCTCCAGCGTCTGCACGCCAACATCGTGATCACCGAAACTTGCCAACTGCGGCGCGTCGGGCCTGACAATATCGATGCGGTTTTCCTGCGCCGCCAGTGCTGGCGTCAAAATCATGAGGAGCGTGCTTAGCAGAATCCTCGAACTTGTTCCCATCATACTTATCCTGTTAAATCGTTTATTCGATTTCGACCTTAACCACCAACTGTTGGGCTAGAGTACCTGATGTTGATAGGCCAGCGCCCGCTCTTC
>PCCP01000098.1 GCA_002731775.1 Gammaproteobacteria bacterium | reverse complement strand
TCCATGGGCTGGAGCTTTGGCCCTACGATTGAGTGAATTAGGGCTGGGACAAGTCGATGGGGTTACTTGGCCTGCTCAAACAAAAAGAGTTTGTTGTTTTAGTTTCCCGCCCATCTATAGATTAGCCTGACGCCGAATTCTCTGGGACGATTGGTGGTATATCGAACCGTGTGAGCTCGCCCGTCCTGCACGCTGGCGGCGGCCCATTCGAATAATCCCCAGCCGGTCTGATAGCGGGCCCGTTCATTCTTGATATTGTTAAGAAACAGCGACGCTTCCCAGGTTTCATTCCGCAGGCCGATGCTGAAATCGCCGATATTGAAGGCGCTATTCTTCCATCGGGGGTTGGGCTCGTCATCGGAGGTGCTGCGGTGCTCCAGGTTGCTGAGGGTTTCGCCCTGAAAGGACCACTGCAAGCGGGCAAAACCGCTACCGCCGATCGATGGCATTGGCCAGTCATAGGTTGCCCAGGCTGCTCCGGTAAAATCTGGCGAGAGCGGCAATCTCTGGCCGGAGGTAACATTATCCAGGCCGTCGCCAGACAGATCCAGCCCCGATTCCGTCTCCGCATTCAGCCACTCGGCGTTGAATCCCACGACGAAGTTTGGCGAGATGGCCCAATCAAGTTCCAGAGAGGTCCCGGTTATTGATGCATCCCCGCCATTGGCGATCACATTTTGCCAGGGTTGACCACAGACTCCAGCAATTTTGCTGGGGCCGTCTAGTGGGCAGGCAGCAACGCTCGGGTCAACTATCTCGATCTGATAGTCTTCCCAGTCCATCACAAAGGTGATAAGGCTGATTCTGGCGGCGCCGTCGGCAAAGGTCGCTTTATAGCCGGCCTCCCAGTTGGTCATGGTATCCGGTTCATAGGTGATTGGGAGCAGAGGGTCGCCGCGACCGCGGTTTTGACCGGAAGGTCGATTGCCCTCTGTCCATAGCCCATAGATCATGCTTTCATCGGTGAGATTGTAAGACACCGACACCTTGGGCACGAACTCCTTCTCACTTCCACTAATGTTCGGTAGGCCTGCTTGTAATTCTGCGAGGTTGCCCCTGGGAAATTCGGTCCAGAATAGAACTCTGTTTTCACGGTCGAAATAGCGGCCGCCGACGGTGAGATCCAGCCGGTCTGTCGCATGCCATACTACCTCACCAAAAATGGCCTTCTGCTCCCAGTCGGTCTTGCTGGTTTCATACCAGTAGGTTGTCGAATTTGGCAGGGCCTGGCCCAGTACCCCTTCAAAATATTGCAGGGAGATGGACTCCTGGTAGAGGTTTGTGCCGGGACCACCGGGGTTGGTTTCGGATCTGGTAGGCCGGGCGAAGTCATAAACGTAGTCATGGTTTATCTCCTCGTAGAAAAAGCCCACCAACCAATCCAGGGTCTCACCCTGGGAGGACAGGCGGAATTCCTGGGTGAAACGGTCTGTGTCCTGGGCGTAGTCACGGACGGTAAGGAAATCCCCATCCACAGTCGGTGCCTTGCAATAGGCGGGCCAAAAGACAGTGCCGCTACCGTCCGGATCCTGGAAATAGCCCAGGTAGGCCAGGTAATCCTGATAGTAGGCATAGGTCTGGCAATAGGTACCCGCCCATTGGTGGTTATAAGCCGTGTTGTCGTAAACTTCGTGTGCCTCGCGGTCGTAAAAAGAGGTGGCTGAGACAAGCTGGGCGAAGCCCAGGTCAGCCTCAACTACTAACGAGTACAGGTCGTACTCATCGTCTCGATGATCATCAAAAAACCGCACCACCTCCAAATCCCCCACAAAGGGGTCAAAATCGTTTAATGCACCGGATTTGTTACTCTGGTGCAGTGCTGAGAAGGTTGCCGTCCAGTCCTCATTGATATCCCATTTCAGTGCGGCGCGCCAGCCGTCGATTTCGGAATCATTCCAGTTCTTCTCCACAAAATCGGCATTATCAAGGTTGCCGAATCCAGAGGGCAAGGCTTTACCCGTGGTGTCGGAATCGGGGGTATGACCGAAGACATTATCGATAAAGCCACCGTCTTTAGCAGTGAAACCAACCAAGCGCAATGCCAACCGGTCTTCAACGAGGGGCAAGTTGACTACGATGGAATGATCGAAGCTGTCTTCGCCCCCACTGCCGTTGCGCCCACTGACGTCGGCGAGTATATCGAAGGTGTTCATCTCAGGTTTCTTGGTGATGATTCGCAGGGTACCCGCCACGGCATCGGAGCCGTATAAAGTTCCCTGTGGACCGGCAAGCGCTTCAATTCGTTCGATGTCAACCATGCGAATGGAGGGTTGTACCGAGGTGCTACTCACAGAAACTTCATCGAGATAGACCGATGAGGTGCCCTGGGCTAGCTCTGAACTTTCGTCGGAGATGGCACCTCGAAATACCACTACGGTATCTCCAGCTCCGTACGTGATGACGTTGAGGGAGGGTATGAAGCGACTGTAGTCGTGCATGCCGCGGGCACCCATTGCCAGAATTTCGTCACTCGTCAAAGCCTGAATACTGGCCGGAACCTCCATGACGGATTCAACTCGCTTGCGGCCGGTTACGATTATTTCTTCGAGCCTTGTTGCCGCCGGTGCTTCTGCTGCAAAAGTAAATGGCGCTGTGTACAAAGCTGTGGTGATAGCGACCGCGAGTGGTGCAATTTGAAACTTCGGTTGATGTCCCATGATATTTTGAGCCCTCAGGAATCCCTGTTGCAGTGGGTTGGTGAAATGGCTGTTTAGTGGCTATGTACTATAGAGCCTTCTGCCCCACCTTCGCACAATTTCTCAATATCCTCGCCCCTATGGCTACCTCCCCTATAGGCCCGGAATCATGGAGAAAATCAGCATAGCTGCCTGTGTAATTCATGATCCAGCTAGCTAGGCATTGGGTGTAGGCATAAGGCTGAAATGCCTGCTGGCAGCATACTCCTACCTGACCGGAGATCAACTGATAAATACCCCAATGAATTACTGCACTTTCAGGCTGATCAACTCAATTCGGCTTGATCCGACTTTCATGGGTATCCAGTTGACCAAAAAAGCACTACGGCTCTCTCAGCGGCTTGCATGGTTACGGATTGATACTGGTTGCTCATCAGGGGGGCGCTGCAGTAACAAGGGTTCTAGAATTTCTATTAATTCATGGAGATGGGATTCGTAGCGCTGCCACAGGTTGACGGAGCTCGAATAAATGGGACGGCGCACCTGTTCCGAACTGGCAGTTCTGACAGCTCGATCGGTCTCGTGAAAATTCAGGCAGGCCTGCTCGAAGGGCAGTTCGCAGAAATCCAGAATGCGACGGACTTCGGTATCCAGGTCAGCCACAACTTCCTCGTAGTCTACGTCCAGCACTCGGCCAGGAATAACCTGGTGCCAGTGGTCCATGAGTGATTGATACTGAAGATAATATTCCCCCAATTCTGTGAAGTCATAGCTGAAGGGCTGGCCGCTGGCAAAGAGTTGCTTATAACTGCCGAAACAGCTATCCAGAGGGTGGCGACGAGCGTTGATAATCCTGGCATCAGGCAGGGAAAGATGCAGCAAGCCGGCGTAGATGAAGTTGTTGGGGTTCTTATCAATAAATCGAGGCAGGCCACTGCGATATTTTTCTGTGCTACGAAGGTATTGATCGCCTAGTTTGCGCCAGGCCCGTGGCTCAAACTCCTTCACAATTTCTGGAAAGCGCAGGCCCTGACGTTTTTTCCTGGCGATTGATCTGACTATTTTCGGTAGATCGCTGAGTTCATGGGTGCCCTCCACCTGGCTGTGGCTGGCGAGAATTTGCTCGATTAGCGTAGAGCCGGATCGGGGCAAGCCGATTATAAATACCGGTGCCGGGTCGGTATTACCGTGGCCCTGGTTTTGCGCACAAAATTGCTGGCTGAAAACCTCTTTAATACTTTCGGCCATGACTTCATTAGCTATGGGGTCGTAGGTTTGTGATTCGCGCTGCTTGTCATTGCAACGTTGAAAATATTCGAAAGCACGATCGTAGTCCTTGCGCCCTTCGTATTCTAGACCCAGAGAATTGCACAGTTGCACTACTGTTATATCATTTAGACTATGGTCCCGTAGCAGCCTTTCCATCGCCTCTACTTCTTCATCTTCGAAGCGAAAAGTTTTTAGATTGGCCAGGCTCCAGTAAGGTTCAGAGTTTCGTGGATTAACAGAAATATTCTGCCGATAGACTTCAATTGACTCTTGTTGACGTCCGATGGTCTTGAGCTGATGCGCCAAACCCATGAAGGCGCCAGGATGTTTCGGGGCTATCCGCAGTGCAGACCGATAGCTCTCGATGGCGAGTTCGGTAAGGTTAGCCTTGGCCTGTGCATTGGCCAGGCTGATGTGAGATTCGGCGATTTCGGGGGTCAATTCCACCAATTTCTCGGCGCTGTGTACGGCGTCGAAGTGCTTTTCTAATTTAAGTTGTACCGACGAAAGGTCCAGCCAGATCCGGGCATATTCCGGCGCGTTTCTAACAGCCCTTTGCAGCAATAATTCTGCTTCTTCATAATATTCCCGGGCCGCTGCGATTTGGGCAAGCAGCCGCGTCGCTTCCACATGGTTGGGATCGCGGCGCAGAATATCGCGGTAGATGTTTTCGGATTTTTGCGGCTTGCCATCGTTGGAAAATTGTTCCGCCCGCTTCATCTCATCTGCAAAAGCTATAGTTGGGCGGGAGCCGACCGCGGCAGCGGTAGATCTTATTAACTCACGAGCGCGTTTGATTTTGTCATTAAGTTGGAGGCGACTGGCGTCCAGTTTCATGCAATGTCGGTAGGACTCGATGGCTTTTTCGAAATGACCTTCGAGTAATAATAAGTCAGCGAATATCTCATGAGTAGCGGCGAAGTGCGGGTACAGAGATCTGGCTTTCTCGATATGGCTGCGAGCTTCATCAAACTGTTTTAGTGCGATCAGAGCTTCACCGGCAAGGCAGAGGATATTGGCGTCATCGGGATACTTATCCAACCCCTCCTGGCAAAGTTTGGAAGCAAGCACCGCCTCCCCGCTGCGCAAGTGGGCGACAGCGAGATCAAAAACTGCTTGCTGCGATTGTAAGGCTGAAATGTGACGACTCCGCTAGTGTTTTCAGGGTGCTAATTAGTACATCACAGCTCTGCAACAAAATCCATGCTGACAGCTTTTCGTCGGCGGGTATCCATGCCTACCCGCACGGTAGCATTGGACTGGCGTACAATTTCTACTCTCGAAGTCGCGATGATCCCAGCCGTGGGATCGTTTACAAATCAGGTTTTTCAGATACCGAAAGCGACAGAGCCTGCAGAGAGATTGCGCAAGAGTTTTAGCTGGAAATCCCCTAGTATTGAATACTCGCTAAGAGGCTCCCGAGAATGAAGAAGTACGACGCAGTAGTCATTGGCGCAGGCCACAATGGTCTCACCAACGCCGCATTTCTTGCCAAATCCGGGCTCGACGTACTTGTACTCGAGAAGAATGACTATATCGGTGGTGCCACCGTATCTCGTGAGTTACAAAAGGGGTGGCAATACTCCAATTGTTCCTATGTTTGCAGCCTGTTCAGACCGGAAATCTACCAGGCCCTGGATTTGGGGCGACACGGTTTAGAAGTGGTGCCCTTACAGGGCAGCGCTACATTCAAGCAGAACGGAGATTATTTCGGTAGCTACCATCAAGCGGCAGTCAGACGGCGTGAAATTTGCAGGCACTCCAAACGGGACGCCGATGCCTCCATCCGCTTCGATGCTGATTTAATGAAGTGGTGCCGTCTGATCCGCGGTTTTCTACTGCGTACACCACCGGACCCCGCGTCTTTCAAGCGTCGAGACGTGATGGAATTTGCTTACCTGTTGAAACGATTTTATACCCTGACCGAATCTCAAATTTACGAGTTCATTCGGTTTTTTACTATGTCCATTGCAGAATATGTCGAGGAGTACTTTGAGAGTGATGTGATTCTTGCGCATTTCTCCGGCGGCAGCATTATAGGCACTGGCCTGGGTGTTTACTCACCCGGCACGGCCTACGTCTTGTTGCATCATGCCATGGGAGATATCGATGGCAATGTGGGTTCCTGGGGTTTCGCCCGCGGCGGCATGGGTTCGGTTGCCAAGGCGATAGCCTCGTCGTTTCAATCCCATGGTGGTGAAATTCGCACCAATTCTGAGGTGAATGAGATTGTTGTTAAGGCCGGGAAGGCGACAGGTGTGGCCCTGGCATCGGGAGAAGAAATTGAAAGCAAAGTAGTGATCTCAAATCTTGACGCCAGACGTACTTTTCTTCAGGTGATGAATAGCCGGGATCTGCCTCCGGAATTGATACACCGGGCCAAAAATTTCAAGATTCGTGGTTCTTCCGGCAAGCTCAATATCGCCCTGGATGGCATGCCTGATTTTCCGGCGTTGCCCGATGGCTCTTCACTCACTCTCGGGCACATGCATTTTACCGATACCCTGGAGCGGCTCGAACGCGCCTATGATGACTGGAAGGACGATCGCTGGTCTGCAGACCCTTACGTGGATACGGTAATCCCGACCCAGTATGACCCCAGCATGGCGCCTGCGGGCAAGCACATGATGTCGGTGTTCGTTCAGTATTGCCCCGCTGCAGCCGAGGGTGGTTGGACCGATGCCAAACGTGATGCCTTCGGCGCCACGGTGATTGATCAGATTGCCGATTACAGCCCTAATTTCAAACAACTGATTCTGCATGTAGAAATTCGTACGCCTCGTGAGATTGAAGCCGAAGTGGGCCTGACCGAGGGCAATATCTTCCAGGGCGAATTGACCCTGGATCAGCTGATGTTCAACCGCCCATTCCCCGGCTATGCCCAGTATCGAGGGCCGGTGAAGAATATGTATATGTGCAGTTCATCCACCCACCCCGGCGGCGGCGTAATGGGCGCCCCCGGTGCCAACGCGGCGCGGGAGATACTTCGGGATCTGGGCAGGCCTGACACCACACCACAGGATTTTGGCGATGACTAGCGCGGCATCGAAATCGGTAATCATCGTCGGCGCTGGTCACAATGGTCTGGTGTGTGCCACCTACCTCGCCCTGTCCGGTCGCAAGGTACAGATACTGGAGGCGCGGGATGCGGTGGGGGGCGGCGCAGCCACCTGCAGTTTTGCCAAGGGTTACAAGGTTTCTGGCCTGGCGCATATTCTCTACGCACTCAGCCCCAGGGTCTGTGCCGATCTTAAGTTGGAAGATGCCGGCTTGAAGCGGGGCGAAACCATAGACACCATCGCCCTCGACCGTGAGGGCCAACATCTGACGCTGGGTTTCGATGAGGCTGCTGGCGCCGGGCTATCGCCACAGGATAGCGAGGCATACACCGCCTTCATGCAAGAATTCCGAAACTATGCCAGTGCGCTTGAGCCTTTGATGATGAACAAGCCACCGCGACTCAAGGATATGGATCGCAAAGACCTGTTTACCCTGGGCAAAATCGGCTGGAAGCTGCGCTTCGGTCTCGGCACAAAGTCCATGCGGGAATTCCTTAGAGTCGGGGGCATCAATATTTACGATGTATTGAATGAAGTGTTCGACAATGCTCCGCTAAAAGGCGCTATCGCCGCCGACGCCGTAATTGGTCATCACATGGGCCCGCGTACGCCCAGCACGGTGCTGACTTATCTCACTCGACTGTGGGGAGAAACCCAAAGCCGACAAAGTTTGCCACCCGGTGGTATGGGGCAGGTGGCCCAGGCTTTATTCGAGGCGGCGACCAGAGCCGGGGTCGTGGTTCGAACCGGGGCCAGAGTACAAAAAATTCTCGTCAACGATGGCAAGGCTTGTGGAGTGCAGCTGCAATCGGGAGAACAACTTGACGCTGCTATCGTAATCTCCAATGCGGACGCCAGGATTACTTTCCTGGATCTGGTGGGCACATCGGAACTGGACGCCATGTTCGCCCAGCGTATCCATACTAGCCGTGCCCGGGGCAACGTAGCAAAATTACATTTAGCCCTGGATTCCTTGCCACAAGTGCCCGGGTTGTCGCCACAGCAGCTGGGCCAGCGATTGCTCATAGCGCCCGATATGCGTTATGTGGAGCATGCGTTCAATCATGCCAAATACGGTGAGTATTCCGAACACCCGGTGCTGGAGATCACTATTCCCAGCATCGCCGACCCGTCACTGGCACCTGTTGGTCACCACGTGATGTCAATATCCGCCGCCTTTGCACCGTACTCCCTGAAGCAGGATTGGGCGCAGCACAGAGATTTGTTTAGCGATAAGATCATCGCCGAAGTGGAGCAATATGCGCCGGGCCTGTCTGCTCAAATCCTTGCCAGGGAATTGCTGACGCCGGTTGATATCGAAGCGCAATACAATATTTCAGGTGGGCACTGGCACCATGGGGAAATGACCATTGACCAGTCCTTTATGATGCGACCCGTGCATGGCGCGGCGCAATACGATACTCCCATCGCTGGTTTGTTTCTCTGTGGCGCCGCCGCCCATCCAGGCGGTGGTGTGACCGGTGTTCCCGGCCACAATGCGGCGCAGCGAATACTGGCCATGGGCGCAGGACTGTAGTTATGTCAGGAAATACCCAACAACGATCCGGGCAGCATGATTTTAGACAGGTGTTGCAGCCGTCTCCCTTTCATCCACGGGTGGAGGAGCATTGCCGGGTTAAAAACTGGACGTCCTGGAACGGCTACCAGACTGCTCGTGTTTACGACACGCTGGCAGCTGAATATTTTGCCATTCGCAGTTCCTGCAGCGTCATGGACCTGACGCCGATGGAAAAATATCGCATCGGCGGACCGGATGCGCTTAAATTTTTAAATCGCCTGGTGGCGAGAGACATCTCCGGTTTGAAACCGAATCGGGTGACTTACGTGCTCTGGTGTAATGATGAGGGCAAGGTGTTGGACGACGGCACCATTTTTCATCTGCGCCAGGGTGAGTATCGACTGTGTTCTCAGCATCACCAATTGGATTGGTTGTTGATATCCGCTCTGGGCATGGATGTGTCGGTCATAGTGGAAACTCACGAAATAGCGGCACTGGCCGTGCAGGGCCCCACCGCCTATTCGGTTCTAACCGCGGCAGGATTTGAGGGGCTGGATCAACTCAAACCCTTCGGAATTTTGTACACGCAAGTGGCTGGTTTTGAGCTAATGGTTTCTCGCACGGGCTACACCGGTGACCTGGGTTATGAATTATGGACCGATCCATCTAACGCGCTGGCATTGTGGGATGCTGTATTCGAAGTACGGGATCGCGGCCTGTATGACTTGCGCTGTATCGGCCTGGATGCCTTGGAAATGGTGCGAATTGAAGCCGGTTTTATTATGCCTGCTGACGATTTTAATACCGCAGAGACGACAGTGCGAGCGGGCCACGACCGTTCTCCCTTCGAGATTGGCTTGGGTTGGGTGGTCAACTTCGACAAACCTCACTTTACCGGCAAACAGGCGTTGCTGAGAGAGAAATCCCGACCGATTAAACGACGTCTGGTAAAGCTGGCCATAGACGGCAACAAGCCACCCATCGATTCTTTTCTATACGATGGCAAGAAAGGTCGCCGCATCGGTACCATCAAAACCCAGATCTGGTCACCCATTCTAAAGGCCAATCTTGCCATGGCTGACGTGGAGTACCGCAAAGGCAAACTGCCAAAGGAGATATGGGCGGAAATTTATTACCAGAAAGAGCTGGAATGGCAGGTTAGCTGGGCCCGGTGCAGAATCTCTGAAACACCGTTCTGGACTCATCCGCGGCGCTCGGCGACACCCCCTCAGAGTTTCTGAGCCAGAGCTGCGACACACAAGCAAAGCCACAAAAGATGAAAGCCATAGTAACAGCGATAGAAAATTCAGCACTGGATCTGCGTCAGCTGATCAAGTTGCTGGTGTATTCACTGCTACTGATTAATTTCGCTCTCTACATCCAGGATGACTGGGTTATAGCCAGTTTTACTATGCGCAACGGTGGTTCCCTGCTTGACTGGACCAGGGCCTTCGCCACCACCCTCGATGAAAGCGCCTGGATTATTCTGCTTGTTCTGTTCGAACTGGAAACCTATATTTTATCCGACGAGGCACTGTCACGCCCAAAGGCATTGCTCATGCACGGCGTGCGAGTGATCTGCTACGGCGTCCTCGCCCATACTCTGTTTGCCTACGGAATTTACGTCTACGAACTGGGTGGAGTGACTCCCATTGCCGACATCAGCAATCTTTGCCAGTTGGTGGGTAACGATGTCTCCTATGCCTACAACCTGCTGTACACAGCGCTCGACGCTGTTAATTGCCAACAGCTTTCCAGCGCTACTCAGTTCTTCTACATCGACCCACCGGAATTCATTATCGTCAACGATAACCCGGGCCTGGTGGTGGAGCGGCAACTGGCCTGGGTCGATTTGTTGGAGGCAGCCACCTGGTTGATGATCCTGCTAAGCATCGAAGTGGTGGTGTGGCTGCAAGACCGCGGTATTTCCGGAGGCGCGCTGATAGGTGGTCTGAATTCGGCTAAATACCTATTGTATGGACTACTATTGCTGGCGATTGCCTACTGGATTTTTCGGGGCCATTTCATGTTTGCCTGGGATGAATTCGTATGGATAGCCGGCTTTATTGCGATAGAAATGAATGTTGCGGAATGGCGTCAGGAAATCATCGAAGATCAGACAAGATCTCAGGAAAGCAATCCTGAGCTGACGCCTGCCCCGAAAAGCTCATCGACTCGGACCTGAGATTGGCACACACGGGCGTTCTACGCGTGTAGGCCCGGAAGTTAGGGTGGGGAAAAACTAATAAATTCAAGTAGTAATCGTGAATCACTGAGCTTCAATTGCAACAATACGACACAATCATCATAGGGGCAGGCCACAACGGCCTGGTCTGTGCCACTTATCTGGCACAGGAAGGTCAACGGGTGCTGGTGCTCGAGGCGTCGGATACGCCGGGTGGCTTGGCTGCAACCCGTGAGTTCTTCCCCGGCTTTAAGGCATCGGTAGCCCACACCGTCAGCCATTTCTCGGCAAAAGTAGCCCGAGATCTTAAGCTGGCTGTTCACGGTTTCGACTCAGCCACTGCACCCATGCCTACCGTTGGCCTGAATTCTGCGGGGGAACACATTGTCCTCAGTGGAACAGGGGCCGAGGCAGAGATCAACGGTGTCAGTGCCGAGGATGCGACCAGCTATAGGGGCTACCGGCAGTTACTACAGCGCTTTGCCGAGTTGCTGGAACCCTTTTGGCTCAAGACCATGCCCCGCGTAGGCGATACTCGCCTGTCGTCACTACTTACTTTCGCGCAGCTGGGTCTCAAGCTGCGCCTGTTGGGAAAGCAGGATATGGGCGAGTTTATGCGGGTAGCAACGCTGCCGGCCCGCGACCTCATGGATGAGAACTTTGACAGTGAACTGCTCAAGGCGATGCTGAGCTGGGATGGTCTGATCGGTTCAAAAATGGCGCCGCGCTCGCCTAATGCCACGGTGCTGGCACTGTTGTACCGAATGAGCGGCGAACTGGGTGGGGCCCACGCAATTCCGGTCGGTGGCATCGAGAGTCTGATAGGCGCGTTAAACTCGGCAGCTGCGAGCACTGGGGTGGAGGTTAAAACCGGCGCCAGAGTGGGCCGTATCCTGATTGAGGGAAGTGAAGACGGACTTAGAGCCACCGGTGTGGAACTGGCCAATGGTGAGCAGATAGTCGCCGGTCGTGTGGTTTCATCTGCAGACCCCCAGCGCACATTCCTGCAACTGCTTGGGGTGGAGTATCTCGAGATCGAGTTTAGCAACAGGATCCGGCGGCTACGCTGCGAGGGCTATGTTGCCAAGTTGCATCTCGCTCTTGACGGTGTGCCCAATTTCGAGGGGCTGGCAAAGCCCGATGGTCGCATGATTATTGCTGCGGATATGGATGCGATCGAGTTTGCCTACGACGACGCCAAATACGGTAACTATTCGCAGCAGCTGGTCATGGAGATCTTAGTGCCCAGCTTGCATCAGGAATCTTTGGCCCCTGCCGGCAAGCATGTGCTCTCGGCCCATATCATGTACGTGCCCCACAAGCTCAAGGGCGGCTGGACCGAGGAGGCGAGGGCGATACTGGTGCAGCTCGCCATCGACACCGTTGCGATTTACGCACCGGCCATCAGAGCGCAGATTCTTCACAGTGAGTTGCTGACACCCCTGGATTTGGAGCAGATCCACAATGTCACCGGCGGCCACTGGCACCATACAGAATTTTCGGCGGATCAGCTGTTAATGATGCGACCTACCTATGAAGCGGCGCAATATAGTACGCCTATTCCGGGATTGTATTTGTGCGGTGCCGGCAGCCACCCAGGCGGCGGCTTGATGGGTGGGCCTGGACACAACGCAGCGCGGCAGATATTGGGATAACGACACAGCCATGAAAACGTACGATGCCATCATAATTGGCGCTGGCCACAACGGCCTGACCAATGCAGCCTACCTGGCCAAGGCCGGGCTCGACGTGCTGGTGGTGGAAAAGAATGACTACATAGGCGGCGCTTCAGTCTCTCGAGAAATGCAGGAAGGCTGGATTTATTCCAGTTGCTCCTATGTCTGCAGCATGATGCGCCAGACCATACACCGGGATCTGAACCTGACGCGACACGGACTGGTACTGGTGCCCTATCTGGGAACCGTGAGCTATGGCGATAGAGGCGAAACGCTTATTAGCTACACTTCAGAGGAAGTTAACTACAACGCACTGCGCCGGCATTCGCCCCACGACGCCGACGCCATGTTTCGTTTACACACCGATCTGGCACGCTATGCACAACTGATTCGCAAGACGCTGCTGCGTACGCCGCCAGACCCCACCTCATTCCGGCCCCGGGATATCAAGGAATTACTCTGGTTGGCAAAAGAGTTCTGGGCGCTGGGCGAGAAGGAGTTATACGAATACATTCGCTTTTTCACCATGAGTGCGGCAGATTTTCTCGAAGACTATTTCGAGACCGACCTGATCAAGGCAGCGATGGCCAGTGCGGGAATTATTGGTACCGCCCTGGGGGTACAGTCACCGGGCTCGGCCTATATATTATTGCACCACGTGATGGGCGATGTGGATGGCAATATCGGTGCCTGGGGTCTGGCTCGAGGTGGCATGGGTGCCATATCCAACTCCATCGCCGGTGCGCTCAAGGAACTCGGTGGCGAAGTTCGCACCAACGCAGGAGTTGAGCAGATACTGGTAAAAAATCGCAAGGCGGTTGGTGTGGTGTTGGAGAACGGCGATGAACTGACGGCGGGCATCGTGGTGTCTAATCTGGATGCCAAACGCACATTCACTCAGTGTATGGATAAGAATGACCTGCCCGAGGGCATTTACGAGAAGGCGAAGAACTTCAAGATTCGTGGTTCCTCCGGCAAGGTCAATATAGCCCTCAGCGCAATGCCCAAATTTACCGGCGTGCCGGACAATCGCTATGTTGACCGGGGTGGCCATAACTTTGTAGGGTCTCTGGAAACCATGGAGCGAGCCTATGATTGCTGGAAGCATGGTCGCTGGTCCGATGATCCCTTTATCGAGGCGGTGATACCCTCGGCCTGGGATCCCACGGTGGCACCACCAGGCAAGCACTGGATGTCGAATTTCGTGCAATATTGTCCATCGAAACTGGCGGACGGTCCCTGGACGCCAGAGAAACGGGATCAGTTTGGCCAGACAGTGATCGATAAAATCGAGCGTTACAGCCCGGGCTTTAAAGATTTGATCGTGCATATGGAAATTCGCACACCCCATGAGATTGAGGCTGAGATAGGTCTGACTGAGGGCAATATTTTTCAGGGCGAGCTGACCATCGATCAGTTATTGTTTAACCGTCCGTTTCCTGGCTATGCCCAATATCGTATGCCGATTAAGAATATGTATATGTGTGGCTCATCCACGCACCCAGGTGGCGGTGTGTCCTCAGCCTGTGGCGCCAACGCGGCACGGGAAATATTGATGGATCTGAAGCGGGGCAATACCGTTCCAGAAGATGACTGTTATGACGAGTAGAAAACCATGAACACAGTTAACCGCGCCGACAACGAAGCAATTGATCCCTATGCCGAGGAGCGATTGAAGCGGACTTATTTCTATCCCAGAGCGGCCGCGCTTAACATTCGCGATGCCTGGTTTGTCTGGAATGGTTATAAATTTGCAGACTGTTATTACGACGCAGAATACGAGTATTTCTGTGTGCGTAATAGCTGCGCCACCTATGACATCTGTCCGATGCAGAAGTATATCGTCAGCGGAGCCGATGCCGAAACCATGCTGAATCGAATGGTGACCCGGGATATCTCCAAGCTTAATTTGAATCGCGTAACCTATCTGTGCTGGTGTACCGATGCAGGTCGTATGGTCGATGACGGCACCATTTTTAAACTCGGTGCCGATAAGTTTATGCTGACCTGCGGCAGCCCTTCCCTGGCCTGGTTACGCAAAAGCGCCTTCGGCTTCGAGAATCTAAGCATCGTCGATATGTCTGATAAAATAGCCGCGTTGGCTTTTCAGGGACCAACCACCTGCGAAGTGTTGAAGCAGATGGGTCTGGATGGGATAGACACTCTGAAACCATTTAACATTATGCACTTCCCCTTTGGTGACAGCGGCGCTGGTAGCGACGACAAACCCTTGATGGTTTCCCGTACCGGTTTCACCGGCGATTTGGGCTATGAGCTTTGGATAAAACCAGAGTTGGCTCTTCAGCTGTGGGATGCTCTGTATGCTACCGGTGAGAATTACGGCATTCAACCCTTCGGTGAAGTCGCCACCAATATGGCTAGACTGGAAGCAGGCTTTATCATGCCCGGCATGGAATTCAATGAAGCACTTAAAACCATTCACTTTCAGCATGACCACAGTCCTTTTGAGCTGGGCTTGAGTTGGTTGCTTGATTTCAAGAAGCCCCATTTCAACGGCCGCCTGGCACTGTTAAAAGAGCGGGATGCGGGGCCCGAGTACACCCTGGTTAAATTGGATATCGAAGGCAACAAGCCGGCGGAAGAGTCGCATTTGTACAGCGACAAGGGCTGCAATCACGAAATTGGTTATGTTACCTCGGCCATGTGGTCACCGGTGGTTAAAGCCAATATTGCGCTGGCCATGGTCAAGACCAAGGCGCTTAAGGGCGATATCTGGGCGGAAATCTACTATGGCAAGGAACTTCGCCACAACAGCAAGCAGGTCAAGTGCACCTTAAAACAGCAACCTTTCTGGGCTCCGGCGCGGAGGCGGGCTACGCCACCACCTGCCTATTGAGTCACCCCGGCAGCTTTGCAATCCAGCCGAAGCACCCAACCAGCCCTTAAACCCAATAGAAGAAATGAGAAATGAGCAAGATCACCGGCGTGCTTGAGTCAGTCTATATTGGTTCCCCCGACAAGGAATTTGCCAAAGATCCCTGTGCGTCACTGCAGTTGGAACTCGATGGCATTGTCGGCGACCGTCACCGCTCGCTAGCACGAGAAACCTGGAAAGGAGACAAGCAACCGCAGGGAACCAAGCGGCGCAACGAGCGGCAGTGGTCGGCGGTATCGGTAGAGGAACTTGTTGCCATGCAGCAACAGATGGGCCTGAATGAATCGCTAAGCGCGGCAAACCTGGGGGCAAACCTGTGTTTCGAAGGCATCCCGAATATGTCGCAACTGCCCCGGGGCACGATATTGAAATTTCCTTCAGGGGCTGAACTGCTGGTGGAGGAATACAACCCGCCCTGTGTTGAGATGAGTGCAAAGCTTGCATCGATATACAGTAGCAATTCTGCCGAGCCATTAGCGCGTGGTGCCTTCTCTCGGGCGGCGAAGTTTTGCCGCGGTTTGGTCGGTGTCGTGGAGGTGGCGGGAGTAATCAACGCTGGCGATGAAGTCCGTGTTCAATTTTATCAGCCGCCACTGTGGCTGGCTCGCCTGATGAAGCTTGAAGAGGATTCCTGAGGCAGCAGAATCGTGCACCCTCCACAAGCTTGTTCCTGTGTCAAAAGCTGCTTTACTGAGATATAATCTGCCGAAGATTTTGAGTACTTGTAAGATCTTCATTATCAGGAGTCTCCTGAAATGCGTGCTGCAGATTTTGTCCAAAGCTACTTCGATGCCTGGAATCACAGTGATGCCAAGGGGGTGGCTGAGCATCTGGCAAAAAATGGGACCTACTTTGATGTCCCTTCCCATCAACAGCATTCCCGAGAAGACCTGGTCGCTAATCTTGCCGATTTTTTCGCCTACGAACAGCACAGTTATCAACTCATAGGCGAAATTCTGGCCAGCGACAATTCAATCGCTTTTCAATACCGCATGTACTCCCTGGATAAGTCCCACGAAGACTGGTTTGGGGCAGAGTTTATGATGGTCAACGGTGATGGAGCGGTCAAAATTACCGATTACTACGATACCAGCAGTACTACGCGTCCGGTCATTGTCAATGCCAGCGAAGCGGTAACGCCCAAGTATGCGAAATCCGGACTTGATCCCAGCCAACTTCAGAACTATTCGAGCAAGCTAAAAAGCCTGATGGATGGCGAGAAAGTGTACCTGCAGTCGGGGCTTACCATGCCAAAACTGGCCAAACTGGTGAAATGCTCGGTAAACCATCTGTCCCAGGCGGTGAACTCCGGTTTCGGTATGAGTTTCTTCGACTTTCTGAATAGTTACAGAATCGAAGAAGCGAAGACTATGCTGAGTCAATGTGGTCCACAATCCCAGGCAATACTGGATGTTTCATTTGCCGTAGGGTTCAACTCCAACTCGGCATTTTATGCCGCCTTCAAGAAGGCCACGGGGCAGACACCAGCCCAGTACCGCCGCGCTTTTTCACCCAGCAGCGAACAGGCTTAACTCAGTCGTTGTTGGTCGTCTGTCTTGAGATATGGGCTTCAAACCAATCCACAAGAAATTGCAGCCGATAGGGTAAGAGGCATTGCCGTAGGCTTTCTGTCATAACATGGGGCAGAATTTTAAGCCACAAGAAGTGCCTGCAAACAACAAAAGTAGCAGTAATCAAGATGACCAAAGCTCTGCCTCATACCGGCTCCTATTACGCGGCAAGTATCAGTGAAAGTACAAGTTATGCGCCGTTAACAGGGGCGCACACTGCCGATGTCTGCGTTATCGGAGCGGGCTTCACCGGAATTTCCACAGCACTCACCCTGGCAGAAAGAGGCTATGATGTGCGTGTTGTCGAAGCGAACCAGGTGGGTTGGGGAGCCTCCGGTCGCAATGGCGGTCAGATGATTGGCGGTATTTCCGGCGAGCAGGGCATCGCTAAATCTCTGGGAGCAAACAGCGAATCGATTATCTGGGAACTACGTTGGGCTGGTCACGAGATAATCCGGGAACGGGTGGAAACCTACGACATACAATGTGACCTCAAGTCCGGCTACCTCGACGTAGCGATTAAGCCACGCCACCTGCGGGCCCTGGAGGCTGATGCTGAGGCGTTGGAAAAGCACAATTTTCCCTTCGAATACAAGTTGCTGTCGAAGCAGGAGACTCGAGACACTATTGGCACAGAGGCCTATATCGGTGCCCTCTTGAATACAGGGAACGGGCATCTGCACCCGCTGAATCTCTGCATTGGTGAGGCACGGGCAGCGGTCTCACGCGGCGCAACGATATATGAACAGTCGATGGTGCTGAATATTGAAAAAAACGGCAAACCCAAAGTAGTCACAACACAGGGATCGATAAGCGCTGATTTTGTGGTGCTAGCTGGCAATGCCTATCACCTGTTAGAGCGAAAACTTCGCGGAATTATGTTTCCCGTGAACAGTTTTATTATCGCCTCGGAGCCTCTAAGTGAGGCGGTGGTGAATGAAATTAACCCGCAAGACCTCGCTGTTTGTGATCCGAATTATGTCTTGGAATACTTTCGCCTGAGCGCCGATAAGCGTTTTTTGTTTGGCGGCCGCTGCAATTACTCTGGCAGCGATCCCGAAGTAATCAGGCGTCAGCTAATGCCGAGAATGTTGAGGATTTATCCTCAATTAGCTGGCAAAAAATTTGAGTTTGCCTGGGGAGGCACCATCGGTGTTCCCATCAACAGAGTGCCGCAGATGGGTAGGATCGCCGATAATATATTTTACTCTCAAGGCTATTCCGGGCACGGTGTTAACGTCACTCACCTGGCCGGGCAGATCATGGCCGATACGGTTGCCGGCACCCTGGATCGCTTCGATATATTCGCAAACATCGAGCCATTTACAATTCCGGGCCAGCATCTGTTCGGCAAGCAAATGGTCGCCCTGGGAATGCTGTACTACAAACTTCAGGATCAGTGGTAAAGACATAGCAAGCCACCCTGGGTGTAGTCACAGGGAAACTCGACCAATCGGAAAACAAATGAGCAAGAACTCAGGCGCTTTTTTACCAAGCAAATTCATCAACGGCTGGAATCTGTTTTGGTTGATTACGGTGCCTGTCTCGCTGGCTGTTGTGATTGCAATGGCTCGCCTGGACCTGACTACAGCTGAGAACATTTCTTCTATGATTCAGTTCTGTGTGCGCTGTGCCGTGCCGTTGTTGTACATGGCATTTGCAGCCTCTGCGCTGCATGCTCTATTTCCCAGTCTGTTCAGTCGCTGGCTGCTACGAAATCGTAAAATTATTGGTCTGTGTTTTGCTGCGGCAATGGGCTGGCAGCTGCTATTTATTATTTGGCTTGTCTCCATTCATACTGGCTATTACCTTGAAGATGTTTACGTGCTTAGCGACGTTATTGAGGGGGTGGTGGGTTATGCATTCCTGATTGCGATGGTCTTGACTTCATTCAAAACCTTGCGTAGTTCTATGAACCCGAGACATTGGAAACTGCTGCACAAAGGTGGGATTTACTGGTTGTGGGCATATGCCTGGAGCGTCTATTGGTGGAATCTCTTCTATTATCAGGACCCGGTTGCTCTCGATTATATTTATTACTGGGGTGGATATCTGGCCTGGGGTTTGCGACTTTGGGCCTGGAGTAAAACTCGCTTGCAGCAAGTTGCGCTGCAGAGATCAGCCTAGTCAGCAGTTACTGGAAGTAGAAGCATGCACAACAAAACTACAGCTACAGGCGGCAGTATAGCCCGGTTATTCTATCTGCTGTCTGGTATTGTGCTGGTGGCACTGGGTTTGATAGCAGGCAGTTTTGGCTCGGGCTGGAGTGGGTTGGTCTTCGAATTATTTGAAAATATTCCAATGATGGAAACCATTGGAACCTACACGCCTTACTTTCCTTTTGTAGCGTTCTTCCCAATAGGCGTTGTTGTATTGGGAACCTTGCTAATTGTGAAGTCCCGGCAGTGAAAGATCTTCTTTTCAGGCAAGGTCAGAGATATTAAATCACCAATCAGAGATTCCTTAGAAATGCTGCTTGTGTAGAAAAATCATTCATCTCGAAGGCTGATAAATAGGGTCAGAATGTGAGATATCCCTAATAATATAAAGCATGTCGTAGGTGATTGATGCGTGTAACGGGACTTGGGAAGGGGTATTATTTTTCCGTTCCAGTGGGCCATCCCTGGCCCGTCCCACGCTCCATCCCTGGGCGCTAGTCACTACAAAACAACACCCCTTCCCAAGCCCAGGTCAAATTCAGTGTTCATTTCATCTGCAATTCTCGTTGCTCTGACCCAAAGTTTTAAATTTCGATTCCCATCACGGCTTTAAGTTCAAGGAAGTCTTCGAAACCATATTCAGCGAACTCACGGCCGTTACCGGATTGTTTATAGCCACCAAAAGGCGCGTCGAAGCTGCCCTCATCACCATTGAGTTGAACCATGCCGCTGCGGAGTTGGGCTGCAGTAGCCAAAACTCGTGCCTCGCTGCCGGAGACGTAGGCGCATAGGCCGTAGGGAGTGTCGTTAGCTATTCGAATTGCCTCTGCATCATCCTGGTAGGGGATAATCGCCAGCACCGGACCGAATATTTCCTGTTGGGCAATAGTCGAAGAGTTATCCACATTGGCGAATATGGTTGGCCTGACGTAGTAGCCTTTATCCCGGTTTGCTGGCTTGCCGGTACCACCAACAACCAATTCTGTGCCTTCATCGATGCCCTGTTGAATCAGTTTCTGGATCTGATCAAAGTGTAGTTTACTCACAACGGGGCCGATGTCTGTACCCTCTGCTTTAGGCTCGCCCACCACCACAGCATTCGCCGTATTGACGGCGATGGCCACTGCCTCGTCATGTAGCGCGGCTGGCACCAGCATTCGGGTTGGTGCGTTACAGGATTGGCCGCTGTTGGAAAAACAGCTCAAGGTGCCGCCACTCACTGCGGTCTCTAAATCGGCGTCATCGAGAATTATATTGGCCGACTTGCCACCCAGTTCCTGGGTGACTCGCTTCACGGTATCGGCGGCGGCTTTAGCTACCAGGATGCCAGCCCGGGTAGAGCCGGTAAACGAAACCATGTCCACCTCAGGATGCGCGGCCATGGCAGCCCCGACGGTCGGGCCATCGCCGTTGATCATGTTGAAAACCCCGGCGGGTACCCCCGCTTCCTCCATCACCTGAGCGAAGAGATAGGCAGAAAATGGCGCGATTTCACTGGGCTTGAGGATTATGGTGCAACCGGTGGCGATAGCCGGTGCCACCTTGCAGGTGATCTGGTTCAGGGGCCAGTTCCACGGCGTAATAAAGGCGCAAACCCCTATTGGCTCCTTGTAAACACGCGTACTGCCCTTGTCTTCCACAAATTGAAAATTCTTTAAGGCGCTAATAGCCGACTGTAAATGACTGCTACCGCAAGCAGCCTGCTCCTCGCGGGCGAACGGCAGGGGCGCGCCCATTTCTTCGCTGATGGCCAGGGCAATCTCGTCATAGTGTTGCTCATAACTGGCGAGTATGTTCTGCAAGAGTTCCAGGCGTTCCTGCCGGGTAAATCTTGCAAACGCAGCGAAGGCTGCACGTGCTGCGGTCGCTGCCTTGTCTACATCGGCCTGGGAGCCCAGTGAAATGACTCCAGCGATGGATTCATCGGCTGGATTAATCACATCGCAGCTACTGGCTATCGCAGGGTCAATCCATTCTCCATCTATATAGAATTGGGTGTACTGTCGCATGGTTTTACTTCCTCTTGGACCCAGCCTTTGAGATTCCTCTACACCGGCGTCAGGGCGTCTACAATTTGTCTGGAACTATTTTTGGAAACGAATATTAAAGCTACGAAAAAAGTAAGAAATTCGGCAATAGGTATGGAAATAAATACGCCGATTTCACCTAGCCAAGCAGGCAGGGTCAACAGAAAAATAAGCGGCAGGCACAGGCTTCTCAATAGCGCAATCGAGGCCGAAAGAACCGGCTTGTGACAGGCAGTGAAAAATTCACTGAGGGTGATATTCATGCCGCTGAATATAAAAGCAGGCCAGAAGTAGTAGAGAAACCGCGTCGCAATTTCAACTATAGAAGTCTCACCCGGTTGCAGAAAAAAACCAATCAACACATGGGGCAGGGTTAGCAGCACCCCGCAAAGTATCAAGGCGATTAACAAATTGGACAGCAGAGCAACTATTACAAATTCAGTCATCTTGCCTGCCTGGCGGGCACCGAAATTCTTGCTAATAAGGGGCTGTAGGGATTCACCGATACCGTAGAAGGTCATCAAGCCAATGAAAAAAAGATAATTAACGATTGTAAATGCCGCTACGCCGCTTACCCCGAGGCGGGTAATCATTATCCAGTTCAGCAATAGGGTGGTGAGACCGATGGATATTTCATTGGCGAATTCAGAAAAGCCATTGGCGAGCGCCCGGGGAATATCATTCCAACTCCCACTCAGTGGAACCAGCCTCAATTGGCAAGTCTGTCGCAGGAAATGGGGCAGCAAGACGATTAATACAGAACCGTGGGCTATACCGGTAGCATAAGCTGCACCTGCGATTCCCATTTCCCACTGCATAATTAGCAGCCAATCCAGAACAACATTTATCAAGGCGCTGGCAATCAGGGAAGTCGACGCCAGCAGGGGGTTGCTGTCTATGCGGACGAAATAGAGTAAAACGAACCCCATCAGGAACACTGGCGAAAACGCAAAAATGACCAGCAGGTAACTGGATACCAGAGCGGCCAGCTCCTCGGTGGCTCCCAGGGCGACAACCAGTGAATCAAGGAAGACAATGCCGAGTACACAGCTGAGCAGGGCAATAGATAACGAGCAGCAAAGAGATTTGGTGAAAATATCTTTCGCCGCAGAAATATCATCTTCGCCCAGATATTTGCCGCACATTACCGAGCTGCCGATAGCCAACATCGTAATTACAGCGAACAGGCCGGACCATACTGGCATCGCCAGGTTAACCGCCGCCAGCGCAGTTGCGCCGACAAAATTCCCAATGAAAATACCGTCGACCATAAAGGCAGAGGACAGAGCGAGCATGCCTATAACAGAGGGGATAGCGTAATGCAGAAAGACCGGGATTACGCGCCCACTCACAGGGTCGTATTTAGAGTTCATATTCAATCTTTCACGTAGGTGATTCTAGACGTTGCTACTTCATGGTGGGCATCGAGAAATCACTACCCTCGCGGATGCCCCTTGGCCATCTGGATGTCATGGTCTTCATCCGGGTGTAAAACTTTACCCCATCAGGGCCATGTACGTAGAGCGGCCCGAACAGTGAACGTTTCCAGCCGCCAAAGCTGTGAAAGGCCATCGGCACCGGGATGGGAACATTGACGCCAACCATGCCTACCTGAATGCTGTGGGTAAACTGCCGGGCACTGTCGCCGTCACGGGTAAAGATAGCGGTGCCGTTGCCATATTCATGCTTATTGATTAATTCGCAGCCAACATCAAAACTGGGAACTCGCACCACACAGAGCACCGGGCCAAAGATTTCCTCCTTATAAATACGCATATCCTTGCTGACATTGTCGAATAAACAACCGCCTATAAAGTAGCCCCCTTCATGGCCTGGCAGCTGGTGATTTCGACCATCAACGATCAGGGTTGCACCTTCTTCGACGCCCAGGTCGACATAGCCGGTCACTCTTTCAAGATGCGCAGCGGTAACCAGAGGTCCCATCTCGGCCTCGGCTTCGGTGCCGGGCAAGACTTTCAGGCTCTGTACCTTCGGAGCCAGTTTCTCTATGAGTTGATCGGCGGCTTCGTCACCTACACAGACTGCTACAGAAATCGCCATACAGCGTTCTCCCGCCGAACCATAGGCGGCTCCCATCAGCGCATCTACGGCCTGGTCCATATCGGCATCCGGCATAATCAGCATGTGATTCTTTGCGCCGCCCAGGGCCTGAACCCGTTTGCCGTGCTTACTCGCAGTCGCATAGATGTATTGTGCTATTGGCGTCGAGCCGACGAAACTCACCGCCTGCACATCGTCGTGTGACAGCAAGGCGTCAACCGCAGTCTTGTCGCCGTTGATTACGTTGAACACACCGTTGGGTAAGCCGGCCTGGCTAAACAACTCTGCAATTAGAAGGGCGGGGGAAGGGTCTCTTTCTGAAGGTTTTAATATAAAGGTATTTCCGCAAGCTATGGCTACTGGAAACATCCACATGGGAACCATGACTGGAAAATTGAATGGAGTAATACCCGCAACCACACCCAGTGGCAGCATTTCCGACCAGGAGTCCACACCGGTGCCAACATTTCGGGAATGTTGGCCCTTCAGTAAATGGGGAATGCCACAGGCAAACTCTATCACCTCCATGCCGCGGGTTACCTCGCCCCCTGCATCGCTCAGAATTTTACCGTGCTCGGCGGTGATCAACGCCTTTAACTTGTGGCTGTTTTGCTCTACCAGGTCCTTGAATTTAAACATGACTCGAGCACGGTTTAGTGGGGTAGTAGCTGCCCAGGCCGGGAAAGCGGCAGTTGCCGCTGCCACTGCGGTATTCACTTCCTCCGGGCTGGCAAGGGCGACCGTCCCGGATTGCTCACCGGTTGCAGGATTGAACACAGCTGAACTGTTGCCGCTGTTGCCAGGAAAGTTGGCGCCATTGATGAAATGTTCGATTGTAGTTGTCACGTTTTAGCCTTGCTGTGGTTGTAGGAGTTTAGTGATTGGAGTTCCATCGCTTGGCCCTAATTGCCGGGAACCAGATGCCAATACTGGATAGATAAACTAGAATGATCAGGCGGTTTCCTTAATCACTCGACCCAGCGTCTCAAACATCTGATCGATCTGTGCTTTTTCAATTATCAGCGGCGGGCTCAATGCAATGATGTCTAACGAGGCCCGAATCAGCAAGCCCTCTTCGTGAAAGCAACGGGTAAAAATATCATAAACACGGGCTCCGGGCTTATTCTCTCTGCTGCAAAGCTCGATACCAGCTACGAGTCCATAATTGCGGATATCGATGATATTGGGAAGCCCTTGCAGTGAATGAACCGCGTCTTCGAAGTAGCTTTCCAACTCTATAGTACGTTCAAATAGATTCTCCTGTTGATAGATGTCCAGGCTTGCCAGTGCAGCGGCCGCAGCCACTGGATGACCCGAATAGGTGTAGCCGTGGAAGAGTTCGATGCCCGGGCCGGGCCCCTGCATAAAAGCCTCATAAATTGAATCTTTTACAAACACCGCCCCCATCGGAATAGCACCGTTGGTAAGACCCTTGGCGCTGGTTATGATGTCGGGTATGACGCCAAAACGTTCCGCAGCGAAGGCCTTGCCGACGCGCCCGAAGCCGGTAATGACTTCGTCAAATATCAACAGTATTCCATGTCGATCACAAATTTCCCTGAGTCTCTTCAGGTAACCCTTGGCCGGAAACACTACCCCGCCGGAGCAGGCTATGGGCTCGACAATTACCGCAGCGATTGTTGCAGGGTCGTGCAGTTGGCACAGTCTTTCCAGGTCGTCGGCGAGTTCAGCTCCATGTTCGGGCAGCCCGCGACTAAAGGCGTTGCGTTCAATATCCAGCGTATGCCGAAGGTGATCGACATCAGGCAGGAGATTGCCAAATGCCTCGCGATTTCCGGGAATGCCACCCACTGACATGCCGCCAAAATTAGTGCCGTGATAACCCTTCTCTCTGCCGATGAGTCGAATTCGGTCGCTGTCCCCCCGCGCCCGATGATAAGCCAGGGCTATTTTCAATGCGGTGTCCGCAGATTCTGAACCTGAGTTGGTAAAGAAAACGTGATCAAATCCTGCTGGGGTGATCTCGCACAAACGCTCTGCGAGGCGGAATGCAATCGGATGGCCTACCTGAAAAGTGGGCCCAAAATCCATGTGATTTAATTGCAGTTTTACCGCTTCGGTGATGGTTTCTCTGCCGTGACCCGCATTGCAGCACCATAAGCCGGAGGTGCAATCAAGAATTTTTTGGCCCCTGTCCGATATGTAGTACATGCCCTTAGCTGCCGCCAGTATTTTTGGCTCCGCCTTAAAGCGTTGATTGGAAGTGAAGGGCATCCAAAACTTTTCCAGATTCTGGACCACAGGAGATGGCTTACTTTTCGCGTTCATAGCGGACCTTTGGAATATGTAGGATTTGAGTAAATGTTAAATATAATTGACAAATAAGTCCACATTATCGGGAAATATGTTTAATATATTTAACTTTATTAGCCTGGAGCTGTATCTATGTCGATTGAAATAGGCTCTCGCTTGCAGACTGTACGCAAGCATTTTGAGCTTTCTCAACGGGAACTGGCGAAGCGATCCGGCGTAACCAACGCCACCATTTCCCTTATCGAACAAAATAAGGTGAGTCCGTCGGTAAGTTCTCTGAAAAAAGTGCTGGATGGATTGCCAATGTCGCTGGCGGATTTCTTTACTTTCGAAGCCGAGGCCAATACCAGGCAAATATTTTTTGAAAAATCCGAGCAACCTGATGTCGGCAGCGGTGATATTCATTTTCATTTGATCGGTGCGGGTCGCGAGAATCGAAAAATGTGTGTGTTAAGGGAAGTGTTATTGCCGGGCGCCGATACCGGTGCGGAAATGTTGCAGCATGAAGGAGAGGAGGCCGGGGTTGTTGTCAGCGGGCAGGTTGAGTTGACAGTCGGCGAGAAGAGTCGAATTCTTACTGCGGGTGAGGGATACTATTTCGATAGTCAGTCACCACACCGATTTCGAAATCTGGGTGACGAAGAGGCAGTCATCGTCAGCGCCAATACACCGGCAAGTTTTTAGTCAGGACAGAGATGGCGGGAATAAATCAAATAAAAGCGAATGTGAGAAATTACCATGAGTAGCGAACAAAGATTCAATCTGGACGATCTAAAACGTGCCGATGCCGAGCATCATCTTCATCCTTTCACGGACAGCAAGGAAATCAACGCCCAGGGCACGAGAGTCATCGTCAAGGCCGATGGTGTGTACATCTGGGATGCAGAGGGACACAAATTGCTGGATGGAATGGCAGGGCTCTGGTGCGTCAATATAGGTTATGGCAGAAAGGAATTAGCTGAGGCAGCCTACCGGCAAATGCAGGAACTACCTTATTACAACAGCTTTTTCCAGTGCACCACACCACCCACAATTGCACTGGCTGAGGTACTGGCGGAGCTGGCACCCGCTCATATCAATCATGTTTTCTTTACCGGTTCAGGATCGGAAAGCAATGACACCGTGGTAAGAATGGTGCGCCGCTACTGGGACCTGTTAGGGGAATCACAAAAAACAGTCATCATCAGCCGCAACAATGCCTACCACGGCTCCACTATGGCTGCTGCGAGTTTAGGTGGGATGAAATTCATGCACGAACAGGGCGGTTTGCCGTTGCCGGGTATCGTCCACATAGATCAGCCCTACTGGTATGGCGAAGGGGGAGATAGCGAGCCTGCTGATTTTGGCCTGCGCATAGCGCAACAACTGGAACAGAAGATACTCGAGCTCGGCCTCGATCGAGTGGCCGCATTTATTGGGGAACCGGTACAGGGAGCTGGGGGTGTGATCATTCCCCCCGAGACATACTGGCCGGAGATTCAGCGAATCTGTGACAAGTATGGCATCTTGCTGATAGTGGATGAGGTTATTTGTGGATTTGGGCGTATGGGTAAGTGGTTTGGCTCAGATTACTATGGCATCAGAGCTGATTTCATGCCGATAGCCAAAGGACTGTCTTCCGGTTATCTGCCAATAGGCGGAGTCATGGTAAGCGACAGAATTACTGAAGTACTCATCGATAAATGCGGCGAGTTCGCCCATGGCTATACCTATTCAGGCCATCCCGTTGCCGCCGCTGTAGCCTTGGCAAACCTGAGAATTCTTCGAGAGGAGAAAATTGTTGAAACCGTGGGTGGTGAAACCGGGCCTTATCTACAGAAACGCTGGGCAGAATTGGCAGATCATCCGCTGGTGGGGGAGGCCAGAGGAGTAGGCTTTCTCGGCGCCCTGGAACTGGTCAAAGACAAAAGCAAACGCGAACGCTATCCAAAAGTTGGAAAGGTCGGTAGCCTGTGTCGTGACATGAGCATTGAAAATGGACTCGTTATGCGCGCCGTAGGCGACACGATGATTATTTCTCCACCCCTGGTTGCCACCAGCACACATATCGACGAACTGATAGAGAGAGCGAAGAAAAGTCTGGACGCAGCCCTGGAACGAATACCGACCCTGGATTTTAACGAATGAGCAAGAATAGAATATAATAGACTGGGCTGGTAGCGACTATTATCGATTAAATAACAAGCAAGTGGGTAGATAATCAGGCAGGGGTGCAGTGCATGGACATCGGTGTGCCGTTAAGAGATCTCGGAGAGGTAGATAGCTCCGCTTTACGAGAATCAATTTTGGCGATTGATGATGAAGTGTGGTTAGAAAATAGCTATCGGCAGAAATCCTATGACGTTCATACCCTGACCCACTCCCTGGTTATGTTGTTCACCGACGGCGAGGGCTGGCCGAATATCGAAATAGTAAAAGAATCGGCCTGGGATTTACTGGTGGCCGATGCCATGCCACTAATGCATCACATATTGAAAGAATTTTATCCTCCCGGTGGAACAATCGTGAGAGCGATGGCGGCAAAACTGCTCGCAGGAGGTGTAATCAAACCCCACAGCGACAGCCATCCCTCATTTCACGCCGGACACAGAATTCATATACCCATCACCACGAACTCACGAGTGAGGTTCATGATTGATGGCCGGCCTTATCAGCTTGAAGTTGGCAAGGCGTACGAGCTTAATAACCAAAAGCACCATAGTGTTATGAACAAGGGCAAGGAAGACAGAATAACTTTTATTTTTGATTACATCCCCAGCGATAGAATTAAGGGCCGGTGAAGGCGCGCTCTCTAGGATACATCCTGCCTTAGGCAATTTGAATGGACATGTTTTCTAGCGATACATCAGAGCCCGCTTCGAGATCTCGTCCCCGTTTTTCTAGACCTTTTGCTGAGAGAGAGCCTTGTTCTGCCTGAACATTATCAAGCTGGCAACAGCCACACCGATAGCCACAACCAGGATAATCAATGTCGCCAGCGCATTGATGTCCGGTGTTACTCCAAGTTTTACTTTTGAAAAGATAACCATCGGCAGAGTATTTGAGCCGGCCCCAGAGGTGAAGCTGGCTATAACCAGATCATCCAGTGAAATAGTAAAGGCAAGCAGCCAACCGGAGAGCATAGCCGGCGAAATAATTGGTAAGGTTACATCCAGGAAAACCTGGAAAGGGCGGCCGCCAAGGTCCATCGCAGCTTCTTCCAGTGAGCGATCCAGGCTTTGCATGCGAGACTGGATGATCACCGCCACATAAGCCATGGAAAAAGTGATATGGGCGATAGTGATAGTGGTGGCGCCGCGGGAACCAGGCCAGCCTATCAATTCCTGCAGGCTGATAAAAAATAACAACAGGGATAAGCCGGTTATGACCTCAGGCATGACCAGAGGCGCGGCAATCATACCGGTAAAGAATAAGCGGCCTGGGTAATTACCCAGGCGAGTTAATGCAAGTCCAGCGAGAGTGCCAAAAATCGTAGCGAAGGTTGCGCTTATCGCCGCTATCTGAAAACTCAGTAGGGCGGCATCTATAATTTGGTCATTCTGAAACAGTTCGGTGTACCAGCGGGTGGAGAAACCGCCCCATATAGAGATTAGTCTGGAATCATTAAACGAATAAGCGATGAGCAAAAAGATGGGGATGTATAAAAATGCAAATCCAAAGCAAGCAATAGAAAACAGTGCCGCAGGAGGCTTTCTCACGGGTTACTCTCAGTGCTGCTCACTTGTGTACGTTGAAACAGCATCATCGGTAATATCAGGATTAGCAATAAAATTGTGGCAACCGCAGAAGCCAGTGGCCAGTCACGATTAACGAAGAATTCATCGTAGAGCGTGCGCCCGATCATTAGTGAATCCAGGCCGCCTAACAGGGCCGGGATAACAAACTCCCCCATGGCAGGTATAAAGACAAGCAATGAGCCAGCAATGATGCCCGGTACGGAAACAGGCAGGGTTATGTCCCAGAACACCTGTAAGGGTTTGCCACCGAGATCAGCAGCGGCATCGTGAATTTCCAGGTCGAGTCTTTCAAGATTGGCGTACAGGGGCAGAATCATGAAGGGTAGATAGGTATAGACGATGCCTATATAAACAGCAAAATCGGTATAGAGCATTTGCAGAGGCTCTTCAATGAGGCCCATCCACAATAGCGCGCTATTGAGTATCCCGTTGGTGCTGAGTATTCCCATCCAGGCATAAACCCGTAACAGAAATGAGGTCCAGAATGGCAGGATAATCAGCATCAATAGCAGATTGCGTCGCGTCGGCGGGGACTGGGCAATGTAGTAGGCCACGGGATAACCCAGCAGCAAACACAGCAGCGTAGAAATACCGGCAACCCTGATCGATCGCAGGTAGCTAATCCAGTAGAGGTTGTCTTCGAGCAGGAATAAGTAGTTATTCAGGCTTCCCTGGAATCGGTTAAGCAGATTTTGAGAATGATCAAACAGGGCGGTGAATGGTGGCTGCGCCACGATGGGATCGGAAAAGCTTATTTTAAATACGATGGCGAAGGGCACCAGGAAGAAGAGCAATAGCCAACTATAGGGAAGGAGTATTACGAACCGCCGCCAGAGTAAATCGCCAATCCGATGTTGATGAATCGCCATAGATTAGTCTACTAGTACGATGCTGCTGTTTTGTTCCCAGGACAGATACACTTCATCTTCCCACTCCACAACGTGGTCCGAAGATCTTGTTTGGTTCTGTGCACTGACTTGAACTAGTTGGCCCGATTCGGTTTTTACTCGATAGATCGAGTAATTGCCGTAATACGCTAAATCCTCGACGACGCCCTTTGTGGCAGTGATGTTTGCGCCGTCTTGTAGTTGCTTGCTAATGGATATTTTTTCTGGTCGCACGGCGATACCCACGTTGTCATCGATGGCTACAGGCTTGTCACTGTAGGCCTTCATTTGAATATCAGATTGGTCGACTTCTACCGTCAGTTCCCTACCCGTCACGTTGATAACCCTGGCATCAAAGATATTGATGGTGCCAAAAAAGTCAGCGACGAAGCGGTTGCTGGGATACTCGTAAATCTCTGTAGGCGTTCCTGTCTGGATGAATTTGCCGCTGTTCATCACGGCAATTCTCGTCGCCAGCGTCATCGCCTCCTCCTGGTCGTGTGTTACCACAATAAATGTCACTCCCAGTTCCTCCTGTAAATTCATTAGCTCGAACTGGGTTTGTTCTCGCAGTTTTTTATCCAGAGCCGCCAGTGGTTCATCCAGCAATAACAGTTTGGGATTCTTGATCAGCGCCCTGGCCAGTGCCACTCGCTGCTTTTCTCCTCCGGACAGGCGGTTTGGCTTGCGTTTGTCGAAACCCTTCAATTGCACCAGGTCCAACATATTTTTCACACGCTGATCTATCTCATCTGGCTCAATCTTTTCTTTTTTCAAACCATAGGCGATATTTTTTTCCACTGTCATGTGTGGAAACAGCGCATAGGACTGAAACATCATATTGATGGGCCGCTCGTAAGCGGGCCAGTCGGTAATATCTTCACTGTCGAGGACTATTCTTCCCGATGTGGGCGTCTCCAGACCCGCCAGCATGCGCAATAGCGTGGATTTGCCACAGCCGGAGGCTCCCAGGATCGCAAATAGCTCACCCTTGTTAATATCAAGATTGACCTGATCGACGGCAGTAATTCCATCGAAGTCCTTGCAGAGAGATCGGATCTGTAGATAGGATTCGGCGCTAGGTTCAGGGGCCGCAGTAGTTTCGTCAGCTGTCGTAGTCATTTGGTTTTATTTATTCAGCCTGTGCAGATCACAAACCCGATTTTATTCTGGTCCAGGTTCTTGAGCGTTTTCGTTCCAGCCTTGGTTCCAATATATGAGTTATTTCCATGCTCTCGAATGTTTCTGCGTCGGGGTAGATAGCAACGTCGGAAAAATATTCAGGGTTGATAAGAGGGTTGGCTGCCAGATTGGCATTAGCGTAGCCTATGTAATTGGTTATCGCCGCGATTACTTCTGGCCGCATCAAATAGTTTAAAAAAAGATGTGCATTGTCTACATGACCTGAATCTGCGGGGATATAAACCATATCGTACCAGCCTATGCCACCGCCGGCAGGCATGGAATATTTCATATTGATATCGACTCCGACTTCTTTAGCCCGGATCATCGCCACCGCGTAGTCGCCGGACCAACTCATGGCCATGCAAACTTCTCCGCTTGGCAAATCGATGGATAGTTTTGAGGAGCTGAAGTATTTAATAAAAGGTCTGACACCAGCAAACAACTCTTCTACGGCTTTTAGATGTTCGGGTTCTACCGAGTTATAGGGAAAACCCAGGTAAATCATACCCATCGGTACAACTGTTATAGGGTCATCCAGAAAAGAAACACCGCAATCGCTAAATTTGGAAACAATCTTCGGATCGAAAATGAAATCGTAACTATCCACCGGTGCATTGGGCATGCGAGCCTCAATCATGTCGGCGTTGTAAGCAACGCCTGTGGTTCCCCACATGTAGGGCATGCCGAAACGATTGCCTGGATCGAATTCATCGAGTACGGCAAGAATTTTTGGATCCAGGTTTTTCCAGTTACTTAGTTTTGTTTTGTCCAGCGCGTGAAACACACCGATGGTCGCAAGGCGAGAAGCGAATGAAGCGCCATGGAACACCACATCATAACCGGAACTGCCAGCCAGTAGCTTGGTGTCAACTATCTCACTGCTGTCATAGATATCGTAGTTGACCTTGATGTCATACTCTTCTTCGAATGCTGAAATGGTCTCCGGGTCTATATAGTCAGACCAATTATAGATATTCAGGATGTTTTCCTGCTGTGGAAAGGCAAGAGTTGCATGCATCAGTAATACTGGCAGTATCAATAACTTTAATGGTCTGCAAAATTTCTTCATATTTAGCTCATTGCCAGGTTTGCCTGTAGCTCGGAGTAGGTCCATGTTTAACTGCAGATTCTTTCAAGCCGTGGCTGAATTAACTTCCCGGTTACGAATTAGCACTTGTTAAATGCTATTGCCATTATTACCGGGAAAATGCTTTGAGAACAGTGCCGAGAGAAAATCCATCGCAATATTTCGGGCTTGTTCCGGGCTGGTCTCCCGGGGAGTAATTAAAAGATCCAGCCACAGACCGTCAGCCAGGGCGGTATAAGCCGTGGCTATATTGCGGGGACTAACATGGTGATAAGCCCCTTCTTTGATGAGTTCAGTAAATAGCCTGGTCAGACTAGACGCCATATCTTTATCATGTTTGGCGCAAATCCTGGAATAGACAGGACGGGATCTTGCCTCACCCCAGAATGCGAACCAGACTGAAAGTTTGTTGCGGTTTACAATTTTTTTACTGAAGTCGTAATTAACGTGGGCGAGCAATTTCTCAGCGCTGCTTATGCTTTCGTCGTTGAATATTTCATCGAGACCGTCTTTGTACTCATTCGCCACGGATCGCAAGGTTTCCACTAAGAGTTTTTCTTTGCTCTCGAAGTGTAAATTAACGATACCCGTGCTCAGACCTGCTGCCCGAGTTATATCGGCCATGGTGGTAGCTGAGAGCCCATTACGACCGATACTCTGCATCGTCGCTTTGATTAACTGTTGCCGTCGCGCTTGCTTAGGCATAGCACGTCGGGGGGTTTTGGCCTTTGAGGGAGCCCTTGCTATCACTGAATATTCTCGCTTCGTATCCATGCAAAGCTATTGATTAAGCTTGCAGGGTCACGATTACCTAGCTTATAGCTCGAACTTCAACACCTTAACCTATTGTGTCTCTTCTTACAAATGAATGGATATTCATTCATTCATTATAGACAGCAGGCGCTGATTTTGGCATGCTAGGGCATGCTGGTATAAGTCTCAGTTGAAGAAAGTATTGCCGACCGCAGCCGAGCTCTATTGCATGGTGTGCAGCGAATGGACGTGACAAAAAAATACGATGCAATCGTAATCGGTGCCGGGCACAACGGCCTGACCAATGCAGCCTACCTGGCGAAAGCGGGACTGGAAGTGTTGGTGCTGGAAAAAAACTCCTACATAGGTGGAGCCACGGTAAGCCGTGAGCTGCACAAAGACTGGAAATACTCCAATTGTTCTTATGTTTGCAGCCTGCTGCGTCCTGAAATTACCCGGGATCTGGAACTCCCGCGCCACGGACTACAAGTGGTGCCCTACGGCGGCAGCGTGACGTTTTGCCAGAATGGTGACTACTTCGGCGACTATCCCGATCATGAGCGCCAGTACCGTGAGATCGCACGGCACTCTTTAAGAGATGCCAATGCCTACGAACGCTATTCGGCAGACGTAATGAAGCAGACCCGTTTAATTCGTCCCTTTCTAATGCGTACACCGCCAGACCCCACCTCTTTAAGGCCTAGAGATATTAAGGAAATGTTGGTGTTGGGCAAAGCCTTTGCAGAAATGGGTGAAGAAGGTCTGGCTGATACCTTGCGGTTCTGGACCATGAGCATCGGGGAATATCTCGATGAATATTTTGAAACCGATGTTCTGAAGGCGCACCTGGCCGGCAGCGGAATTATTGGTACAGCGCTTGGTGTGTATTCGCCAGGTACGGCTTATGTGTTGTTGCATCACTATATGGGTGATGTCGATGGCACCGTGGGAGCCTGGGGATTTGCCCGCGGCGGCATGGGTGCGGTGGCGGATGTCCTTGCAGCCTCGTTTCAGTCCTTTGGGGGTGAGATAAAGAACGATGCCGAGGTTGGAAAAATACTGGTCAAGAATGGCAAGGCCAGAGGTGTGGCACTGGCCAACGGTGATGAGTATTACGCCGACACCGTGGTTTCAAATCTCGATCCCAAGCGCACCTTCCTCAAGATCATGGATGAGAAAGATTTGCCTGAGGATATTGTACGCAAGGCCAGGAATTTCAAGATTCGTGGCTCTTCCGGCAAGCTCAACATTGCCCTCGATGGCTTGCCAACTTTTACCGGTATTCCCAAAAACAGTCCGTTGCTGCACACCGATATGCATATTCTCGATTCGATGGAAAGAATGGAGAAGGCCTACGACGACTGGAAGGCAGAGACTTGGTCGAAAGATCCCTACGTTGACATGTTAATCCCAACCCAGATCGATCCGACCATGGCGCCCCCAGGCAAGCATATGATGACGGTTTTTGTGCAATATGCACCGCCAAGAATAGACGGCGCAGAGTGGACCGATGCCGATCGTGATAGGTTCGGGAAGAATGTTATAGACCAGATAGCAAAGTACAGTCCGGATTTTAAAGACCTGATCCTGCACTGCGAAGTTAGAACGCCGCGCGAGATTGAAGACGAAGTGGGCTTAACCGAAGGCAATATCTTTATGGGGGAACTGACCTTCGACCAGTTGTTATTTAACCGGCCATTCCCCGGTTACGCCCAATATCGCGGACCGGTGAAGGGGATGTATATGTGCGGCTCAGGCACTCATCCCGGTGGCGGCGTCATGGCGGCTCCAGGGGCCAATGCAGCCCGGGAAATACTGCTGGATCTCAAGCTCAGAAACACTGTGCCGGCAGGTTACGCCGATGACTGATTCGCAATCAAATTATGATGTCATTGTCGTGGGCGCAGGACATAACGGCTTAATCTGTGCCAGTTATCTTGCCAGGGCGGGGCGCAAGGTGTTGGTAGTGGAAGTCAATTCAGCGCCGGGCGGAGCGGCGGCTACGCGGGAATTTTCTAAGGGGTTTTCGGTTTCTGCCTGTGCGCATTGGCTATATCAACTTAACCCCAAAGTGTTAAAAAACCTGGCTCTGGAAAGCCACGGCCTGGAATTTGTCGCTCGCGACCTGGATACCATAGCACTGGCGAAAGACGGCAATCACATTGTCCTGAGCAGCGATAGCATCGAGGGTGAATCTCTTACTGACAGCGACAAGCTTGCCTATCAGCGCTTCAATCAGCAAATGCTGAAATTCTCAAAGCTGTTGGCGAGCGCCTTCGAGCGCCGGGCACCGAAACTACTGGATAGGAATTTCACCGATCTGGCGACGCTGGCAAAACTGGGTTTCGGCATGAAGATGCTTGGCAGGGAGGATATGCGCGATTTCATTCGCCTGGTGCTGATCAATATCTACGATGTCATGGAAGAAAACTTTGACAACGAACTGCTGAAGGCAGCGATTAGCATTGATGGCGTATTGGGTTCACACATGGGGCCTCGCTCTCCGAACACCGTCTTCGGTTATCTGTACCGGCGCCTGGGTGATGTTTACGGCTATAAAGGCCCAGCTGTGATCAAGGGCGGCATGGGAGCCCTTGGTGAGGCTATCGCTGCTTCTGCACAGAGCTCTGGCGTAGAATTGAGAACCGATGCAGCGGTCGCAAAAATCAACCTGGATGTGAATAAGGTTACCGGCGTTACCCTGGTCGGAGGAGAAGTAATCGACGCTGACTTGGTTGTGTCCAATGCAGACCCGAAAACAACTTTTGAAAAACTGATTGGCTTTAGAAATATTGAAACCGGGGTGGCACGTCGAGTGAGTAATATTCGCAGCCGCGGCAATGCTGCAAAATTACATCTGGCACTCAAGCGTTTGCCTGATTTTACGGGTTTGAGCGACGCGCAAAAAGGCCAGCGGCTTATTATTGCCCCCACCATGAATTATATTGAGCTGGCCTTTAATGCAGCCAAGTATGGCGAGTACTCTGAACAGCCGGCATTGGATATCAGTATTGCCAGCCTGCATGATGACTCTCTGGTGCCAGCAGGCTCCCAAGTGCTTTCTGCCATTGTCCAGTACGCACCCCATGATTTGAAGCAGGGCTGGGAGGTGGCTAAAGAGCCGTTTAAAAACCTGGTAATCGATTGCATAGCGCAATACGCGCCTGGCATTAAAGAACTAATCGTCTCCAGTGAGTTGTTGACGCCACAGGATCTGGCCAGTGAATTTCATATGACCGGCGGGCACTGGCACCATGGGGAGCTCAGCGTCGATCAGGTTATGATGATGCGACCGTTCCCGGGGGCAAGCCAGTATGGGACCAGTGTAGAAGGCCTGTACCTGTGTGGTGCAGGTGCTCATCCCGGCGGCGGAGTAATGGGCTTGGCTGGCCGCAATGCTGCTACGGAAATAATCAAGCGAGGTGATGCAGCATGAGGCCACACGATGAAACGATGCTGTTACAGACCCCGTTTCACGCGCGCATCGCCAAGGCCTGTGAGCTCAACCAATGGGATGAGTGGAAGGGTTATACCACCCCGCATGCTTATACCGAGGTCGAGCAGGAATATTTTGCTATTCGAAACAGCTCCGGTGTATTCGATTTAACACCAATGATGAAATACCGCATCACCGGGCCGGATGCCGAAGCCTTTCTGAATAGATTGCTGACCCGCGATATCAGAAAGGTCAAAGTTGGTCGTGTTGCTTACGCTGTGTGGTGTGATGATGGCGGACAGGTGATGGACGATGGCACAGTTTTTCACCTGGGTAGGAATGATTATCGCCTGTGCGCCTATTCTCGGATGATGGACTGGATGCAGTGGTCAGCCATGGGCTTCGATGTAACGATAGTGGATGAGACCGCTGCAGTGGCCGCGCTGGCGATTCAGGGCCCGACATCCTGCGCGATATTAAAGGCGATGGGATTCGAGGGTATTGAGAGTCTCAAGCCATTTGGCATCAGGACCTTCGCTTTCGATGGTGTGATATTAATGGTCAGTCGCACTGGCTTTACCGGTGACCTGGGCTATGAGTTATGGATAGAGCCGGACAAAGCAGAATCGCTCTGGGACAAGCTGTTTGCTGCCGGTAAGAACTTTGGCATCAAACCCATCGGCGGTGCTGCTTTGGAACTGGCAAGAATCGAGGCAGGGTTTTTGCAGGCAGGCACAGACTTCGTGCCAGCAGAAGAAACGGTTCGGATGGGGCGCTCCCGCTCCCCATTTGAACTGGGCCTGGGCTGGTTGGTAAGCTTTGACAAGCCGATATTCAATGGCCGCAGAGCACTGTTGGAAGAAAAGAAAAACGGCTCCCGCTACCGTTTCGTGTATCTGGATGTGGAAGGGAACAAGCCGGCAGAACATTCTTTTATTCTAAAGGGGAACAAAGTGGTGGGCACGGTCACCTCCGCTGCATGGTGTCCAACGGCAAAATCCAATATTGCGTTTGCGCAAGTGGAAGCCAGATACGGAAAACCTGGCGAGAAACTTATTGCCGAGGTCTATTATCAGCGGGAATTACAGTGGAGTAGAGTTTTAGCAAAATGTACTGTGATTGAGAGTACGGTTTTTAATCCACCACGGCGGCGACAAACCCCGGCAGCTGACTATTAGTTAGAAGAATAGATTCCAATTAAGGGATAGATTCTAGTTAATGGAATAGATTAGCCAAATTTACTTGAAATTCAGAGTGGCGTGTTTTGCTTTGGATGTAGGATATTAGAAATGAACATTGCCCAGCCCGAAGAATTAGAGGCGTTTTTACAGCAGCATCCGCAAACAACGATGCTGGAAATTTTGTCGCCTGATATTAATGGAATTCTCCGCGGTAAACGTATACCGGTGAGCGAATGCCAAACTTTTTTCAACGAGGGTATCAAGGCGCCGGCTTCGATCTGCCTGTGCAATAGCCTCGGCGACTTTGCTGAAGATGTGGAGCTGGGGATTTTGGGGGGCGACCCGGATCACCAGATGCGACCGGTAGCCAATACTCTTGCCCCCATCAGCTGGTTGCAATCTGATACCGCGCAGATC
Source organism: Gammaproteobacteria bacterium (assembly GCA_002731775.1). Taxonomy (GTDB): domain Bacteria; phylum Pseudomonadota; class Gammaproteobacteria; order Pseudomonadales; family Pseudohongiellaceae; genus UBA9145. The sequence goes on along the minus strand of PCCP01000098.1, from coordinate 22,774 downwards.
CTGTCGTCATTTGTCGAGCTTGATGGCACGCCTACACACTTCGATCCGCGCAACGTGCTTATTCGCGCTCTGGAACCCTTCTACGCAATGGACCTGTCGGCCATAGTGGCGACGGAATTGGAGTTTTACCTGATTCAGGATAGCGACGATGCTGTGCCAAAGCTGAAGCTTCCTTCGGTTCCGGGAACCAGGCTGCCACAACCCGGCATCCAATATGCCATGCCAGAAAACCTATGGGAACACGATGCCTTTCTCGATGATGTGCGTAGAGTAAGCGCCGAACAAAACGTGCCCATGACCACGGTGCAATCCGAGTTCTCGCCCGGTCAATATGAAATAAATCTGCATCATGTGGCTGACCCAGTAGTGGCTTGTGATCATGCGGTTTTACTCAAGCGCATTGTTAAAGGTGTTGCCCGCCAACATGGCATGTCGGCTTGTTTTATGGCGAAACCCTTTGCGGGTATCGCGGGTAGCGGCCTGCACATTCATTTCAGTGCCTACGATAAAGCGGGTAATAACGTCTTCGCCGATGCTGATTCCAACGCCACGCCGACCATTTCTGATCGACTTCGACATGCGATCGGTGGTCTGGCGCAGACCATGGAAGATGCCATGGCCATCTTCGCTCCCAATGCCAATTCCTATCGCCGACTGATTCCGGGTAATTATGCGCCGCTGACGCCCAACTGGGGTTATAACCACCGCGATGTCTCGCTGCGGATTCCAGTTTCCAACGACAGCAATCGGCGAGTGGAACATCGAGTGGCGAGCGCCGATGCCAATCCCTATCTGGTCATGGCGGCAATTGCCGCGGGTATCCATCATGGCATCGTCAATGCCTGTGATCCGGGCGAGATGATTCCGGAAGGCTTTGAGATTGAGGAGGAAGTCATTACGCTGCCCCGGGTCTGGTCGCTGGCGCTGGATAGTTTTGAGCGCAGCTCGGTGCTTCCCGGCTATTTTGGCGAAGATTTTTGCAAGCTGTTCAGTAACGTGCGACGCGACGAGTGTGATGAGTTCTCCAGGCAGGTATCGAACGTCGACTACGAGTGGTATCTACGGTCGGTCTGACTAGTGTTAGTCTCGTAACTAATTGATATATAAAAATTAAAACATTAAGGGGTTGACTGTAAATCTATCGATTGAATAGTCATTTAATATTCTATATGATCATTCAATTGCTTCCGGGCCTGGTTCCCGGCAGCGGTAGATCCGCTCCTTAAGACCGACCGGAGGCTGAGTCTACGGGTTAGCTGCTATGAAATTCATTGCCACAGATGTCACCGATTCTGCTGCCAGATTGGCTGAGATGGTTACCCGTCAACAGGGCAAACCCGGCTTTGCTATCGACTCCTATTTCTACCGTTCCCATGTCACTTACCAAACCGAGCTGGAACAGATTGTTTACAAGAGCTGGATCTATGCAGGGCACATTAGTCAGATTCCCAACCATGGAGACTATTTTCTTTTCGAGCTAGGGGAAGACTCGATCATTGTCAGTCGCGATGACATTGGCGAGGTGCAGGTAATGCACAATATTTGCCGACACCGGGGCTCGCGGGTGTGTGAAGAGAAAAGCGGTAATCGCAAAACCTATGTCTGCCCGTATCACGGCTGGGTGTACAACACCGACGGTTCACTAATGACTGCTCGAGACATGGATCTGCTCGAAGGCTTTTCCTGTGACGACTATGGCTTGAAACAAGTCAGATTCGAAGTTTTTCAAGGCATGATATTTATTAATCTTGACGATGAGGCGGGTGACTTTCGCGGGCCCCTGGAAAAATTAAATACGGTACTTGGTGCCTATGACTTAGCCAACGCCAGGGTGGCTGACGCCAGGATCTATCGAGTGGATGCAAACTGGAAATTGTGCCTGGAAAATTATCTGGAGTGTTATCACTGTGCCACTTCCCATCGAGCCTATGCCAGGGGCCATACCCTGAAGGAGCTTGATCACAAGGTGAGGCCTCTTAACGAAGCGATGTGGGCCCGGGCAGAAAAAGTCACCGGGATAAAGGGCATAACGGCAGGCTTCTATGACTACTACGACGCTGCCAGTGCTTTTGGAGCCTGTGCATATCACAGCCGATACGCCCTGTACGAGGGATATCAAACCGGCAGCGAGGATGGCAAACCGGTCGCACCCTTGATGGGCCACATGCAAGGATTCGATGGCGGTGCTGGCGATTTCCAACTGGGCCCGCTGACATTTATGTTGAATTATCCGGATCACTGCGTGCTGTACCGCTTCATTCCGCGGGGAATTACCAGCACCGATATGGAAATAGTGTGGTTTGTGAATGGGGATGCGGAAGCAGGGGTGGATTACGATAGAGATAAACTCACCTGGCTATGGCATCGCACCTCTCAGGAAGATGAGGCCATCATTGTTCGCAACAGCGAAGGCGTCAACTCTCACTTTTTCGAGCCAGGCCCCTACCATCCGGAGTTTGAAGCAATGTCTATGAAATTTATCAGCTGGTATCTCGATGCCTTGGGACGGGGTGCGGTCTCCGGGTCTGAGTAAACACTATGTGAACTAAGTATTGTATGGATGTGGTGCCGTGTAAACAGAAGATGTTCTAAAGCAGTGGTTGTAAGCAGCAAGTGTGAGGCAAAGTATGTTATTGAAAAAAGCAAGTGAGACCAGCGAACACGCAGATTCCTATTATGCGGCGTCTGCCAGCTGGGAAACTAGCTATCCCGAGCTGGAAGCTGAGCTCAATGTGGACGTGGTTATTATCGGCGGAGGATTCAGTGGTGTCTCAACCGCAGTAGAGCTCTGTGAGCGAGGCTTTAAGGTGGCCCTGGTTGAAGGCAATCGTATCAGCTGGGGTGCCAGCGGCCGCAATGGAGGTCAGATCATCGGCGGTGTTGGCCATAACCCGGCCAAGTTCAGGCGCGCTGTTGGCAGCGAAGGTGTCGAAGCTATCTATCAGATGGGAGCAGAGTGTGTCGGAATCGTTCGTGAGCGCATCGAGAAATATGCTATCGATTGTGATCTCAAATGGGGTTACTGCGAGGCTGCGTTGCGGCCCAGGCATCTTCGAGCCTATGAACGTTGGGCAGAGGAAGACGACGATATTGAAGTACTGGACCGCAGCCAACTCGCTGAATACATCAATTCAGAGCTCTACCTCGGCGGCTATTACAAGAGTAACTGGGGTCATCTGCATCCTCTGAATCTGTGCATCGGAGAAGCAAGGGTCGCCGAGCAATTGGGGGCGAGCATATTTGAGCTGTCCACGGTCAAGAGCATCACCTACGGGGAAAATCCGGCAGTGCACACCGACAAAGGCTGTATCAGAGCCGACTACGTTGTGATTTGCGGAAATGCCTATCTCGGTAATCTGGTTCCCTATCTGGATAACCGTGTGTTGCCTTCTACCAGTTGTATTGTGGCGACTGAACCCTTGAATGAACAACAGCTTGAACAGAGCTTGCGCAAAGATGTCGCAGTGTGTGATTCCAAAACAGCACTGGACTACTACCGACTCTCCAGTGACAAAAGAATGCTTTTTGGCGGCTTGTCCAATTACACAGGCCTGGAGCCGGCCAACGTCACCGAGATCATGCGGGAAAAAATGATCAACGTCTTTCCAGCCCTGAAGACTGTGAATATCGACTACAAATGGAGTGGGCAAATGGCGGTAAGCCTGCGTCGTATCCCCCAGATGGGTCGTCTGCAGGGGAATGTTCTGTATGTAGGTGGTTACTCCGGTCATGGCGTGGCCCCAACTCATATCATGGGACGAATCATCGCCGAGGCCATCGATGGCAATAGCGAAAGGTTTGACATCATGGCGAAGATAACGCACTACCCCTGGCCTGGGGGAAAGCTATTGCGGCGCCCGGCGATGGCTGCTGGCATGATGTTCTACAAAATCATGGATGTATGGTAGGCGGCGTGGGAGTTCTGGGAACAGTGACCCTAACTGTTCTGTTTCCAGTTTCCCCAGGGGGTTGATAGTGCCGCTTTTACACCACCTGCTGAAATGGCTCCATGTGCTAAATGCCCCTTGCCAGCACTGTTACACTGGTCAGTCCTATGCCAAATCTTTAGGCAAGATACGTCACTAATGATTAGGCTTACTGCCCCCGATATTCCCTTTACTTGGTACGCAGGTTATAGCCACTGAGCGATTCACAATCCATTTCGTAACTGCGCATGTTTGTGATCCGCTCAGTCTCATTGACAAGTTGTGGCGCTGAGGATTGGGGGTTTGTCGCCCTGCTTCTATTTGAATCCGGGATAGGGTTGTTTCGATATACCTGTGATGTGCTTCTCAAGAGTTGACGGCAGTAGCGAGAATTGGCATCAAAAATCTTGCCTTCCAGATTAGCTGGTTCGGAGGCGCAGCCGCTGAATAGACACACTGTTAGCAGCAACCCGGTTCCTCCTCTTCTTAGCTCTCGGAACATAGTAACTGCGCACCTTGTCTGGATCACAACAACTCCAGCCAGTATCCACTGAATTAGGGTTAAGAGGCAGCTTTATTTTCCAGGTAATTCCGGTGACAGTGCCCCTAACTCTGCTGTCTCCAGCGCTCCCGGGGGGCTGACTATGCCGCTAAAACGTCAGCTGCAGGAATGACTTCATGGGCGAATTTCCCTTGCTAGCATTGTCACACTGGTCAGGCCTATACTAAATCTTTAAGCAAGATACGCTACCAATAATTAGGGCCACTATCCCCCGATTTCCCAGTAAAGATTGAGCACTCATTTCAGTTCCAGGGTAGAAATCCCACCGCCGGGAGGGAAGTAGAATGGGTTCTCTTGATAATCAAGGTAGGAGTCATGTCTATGCAAACCGATGTCATTATTATCGGTGCTGGTGCTGCTGGTTTATCAGCCGCCAAAGAACTTAGTAAACAAGGAATTTCATTTATCGTGGTAGAAGCCTCTCATCGTATTGGTGGTCGTGCTTACAGTGAAGAGATCGCCCCCGATGTTTGGTTTGATTTGGGTTGTGCTTACCTGGACGCTGGACCTGAGGCTAAAAACCATATTGACGAAAGCAACCCCTTTGTAGATTTTGCAAAAAATCAGGGTGCTGTTATCGAGGAGTATCGTTACGACGCACATTACAATTATAACGGTAGACCGCTAGATGAAAACGAAGTAAAAGCACAGGAACAGTATTACCAAGAATGTGAAGAAGCCATTCGGAGCTCTGTTGAAAGTGGTGATGACTGTGCTATCAGTGAAATCATTGATCTCGAAAACCCCTTTGCAACACCGTACATTGACATGATGGCCGTAACAGCACCTAAAGATCTTGATGAGGCGTCGGCAGCCGATTTTTTCCATAAGGTTGAAGAGCATATAAGTTTTAACACTCTGCGCGGCTATGGAAATTTGGTCGCACAGTGGGGCAGCGACGTTAGGGTTTCACTAAATACCAAAGTGGAAAGTGTTGACTGGTCGGAAAAGGATGTTCATGTAAAAACCGTTAAAGGATCAATGCGAGCTCGATGTCTCATAAGCACAGTGTCCAACGGAATATTAGCTGCACGACATATTCACTTTAAGCCACGATTACCGGATTGGAAAATGCAAGCCATTGAAGGGCTGCCCATGGGTGCCGAAAATAAAATCGGGGTGCATTTTACTAAGGATGTTTTTGGCCCCGATGCTAGCGGCTATTATCAGTCCTGGTCCAGTGCAGCACACGGGGCTTACATCGATGTAAACCTCCTGTCTACAAATGTCGTATCGGTTTTTATGGGTGGGCGTTTTAGTATCTGGATGGAGCAGCAAGGCCAACAAGCGGCGCATGAGTTTGCGGTAGATCACATCGCAGAACTATTTGGTAATGATATCAGGCAGTCGGTCGGTCGTTCCATTGTTACCGCCTGGGTCACAGACCCCTGGGCATTGGGTTCCTATGCCTGTGCTCTACCCGGTCAATTTCACCAACGTGAATCATTACCGCTTGCCATCGATAACAAATTGTTTTTTGCAGGCGAGGCTACTGCTCGTGCTAATGGCACTTGCCATGGTGCATATTGGTCGGGGATTCGTGCTGCCCGAGAAGTGGCCGAGGTGTTAAATTAAATTTTCGCGGAGAACCGCCACTACAGCCCAGCACGTGCAGCGATTACTCTCCCAGCCTACACGTTAAGATGATTCCCAGGCCTCACCTGCAGTACGGTAAAGCCTCTATCCTGTCTGGAGCTAAGCATGATAAACGGACACTGCGAGTGCAAACGCGTTGCCTATGAAGTGGATGGTGAAATCTCGGATTTTTCTCATTGCCATTGCTCGCAGTGCAGGCGACTGCACGGTGCGGCCTACGCTACTTTCGCCGGTGTAGATACTCACAAGTTTCGCTATCTTAGCGGCGAGGAAGATCTTAAGACCTATGCGTCGTCTGCTGACCACCAGCGAGTATTTTGCGGCAACTGTGGCTCCAATATCCTCGTCAGCGTCGATAGCTACCCCAATTTTCTGTATCTATCTATGAGCGCTATCGAAGGAAGCCCACTGCTGCCAGAGGCCTACCATATTTTTGTCGGCTCCAAGGCGCCGTGGCATGAAATAAGCGACAATCTTGTACAACATGATGAGCATCCACCGGAATAGTTCGATATCCCCTGTCTCCGCTAAAGCCGCTGTGACTGCGGTCGAGCTATTGGCAGCGTTTTCAGGTGAGAGCGCTGTGCAGTACGAGCCGTTCTTCTGCTTCTCGGAGCAAAGCAAAATCGACGTCGTTGAAATCCACTGCGTCGGCACCAACGACACCACGGCCCGCTATTCCGGCCGCGAAAATGCCTGGCACCAGGTCAACAATATCTTGCGCATCACCAGCGCCGACGGCTGCGAAGGCATATCCGGGGTGGATACTTACTACGATGGAAAGTTCAGCGACGAACTGCTGCTGGAATTGCAGGACGTTGTCGGCGATCTCCTGGCTATAAAATCCCTGGACCCGGTCGAAGTCGGAGCAGTACTGGCGCGAACGCGTCCCAAGCTGAGTGACGCCGCTCGCTCCAGCATCGATATCGCCCTTTGGGACCTGGCCGCGCGTCGTGCAGATCGGCCCCTATACCAGCTATTGGGAGCAAAACGGCACGCTATTGAACCCTACGCGAGTCTCCCCTGGTACGACTCACTTTCCGAGCACATCGAAGCGGTTAAGGTGGCAGCTAAACTCGGCTACACCAGTTTCAAGTTTCATGTCTGGGGATTGATCGAAGAGGACTTGCAACTCGTGGAGCGGGTGCAGCAGACCTTTGCAGACTCGGACTACCTTTTCATGATCGATCTCGAAGCAGTCTACGATCTGGAGGACGCCCTCAGGCTCGGTAGGAAAATGGACGAGGGGCTGTTCGATTGGTTCGAAGCCCCGCTCGACGACGAACTACTGGGACAATACGCAGAGCTCAGAAAGAGGCTCGCTGTATCGATCATTCCTGCCGGATACAACATATATTCGCCTGAATTCATCAGGCTGGGCATCAAAACGGACGCCTGGGATGCCGGTAGGTTCGACGCCACAGTAGTAGGTGGAATCTCTACGGCACTCGAGCTGCTGATAATCGCCAACGACGCCGGTCTGGCGATCGAGATCCAAAGCTGGGGGCACTCGCTGGCCCAGGCAGCCAATCTGCATCTGATGCTGGCCAATGAGCGGACGAGGTACTTTGAAGCCCCAATGCCTAGGGATGCCTTCGAATTTGGTATGAAAAACGGGATCCCGATGGACGCCAGCGCTCGGGCAATTGCGCCGGCGGCACCTGGTCTGGGAATCGAAGTCCACTGGGAACAGTTGACCAGGGCAGATTTCTACCGGGCTACCGGGGACACTAATAGTTTAATAGCTTAACTTAAGCCGCACAGGGCCTTCATAGTTGACCAGAAATATGTCATTAAAAAACCTTAAGCTATTAAACTATTAGTGTCCCCCGCTCCCCCGCTCCCCCGCACCTCATGCCGTATTGCTACCATCGATCGGTATCGCCGCCCCCGTGATCTGTGCAGCGGAATTGGAACTCAAATAGAGTGCAAGCTCTGCGACCTCGCTTGCAGCTGTCACGCGACCTGTCGGACTTAAGCTATTTGCCTGCTCCAGTGCGGTCGACTCATCGACTCCACGCTGTTTCGCGTCATCTATTAACATTGGTGTATCGACGTCAGCTGGGCAGATGGAATTGATCCTGATGCCCTCTCGAGCATGATCCTTTGCCATTGCCTTGGTGAGCAGTACCACGCCCCCCTTGCTGGCGCAGTACGCCGCTGCCTCCTCACCACCAACAAGTCCCCATTCTGACGATATATTCAGTATTACACCTCGAGTCTTGCGAAGGTGAGGGATCGCTGCTCTGCTGAGATAGAACACGGCGTCAAGGTTTATGGCTATGGTTTTTCGCCATTGCTCATCTGTGGTCTCTTCCGCGCTTGCAGAGAACCAAATGCCAGCACAGTTGACCAGAACATCGAGCCGATCGTATAGATCCAAGGTGTTTGCTACCAAGGCATTGCAGGCGGCAGACGTCGTAATATCTCCGATCCATTCAGATATGTTGAGGTGAGAGTCAGACACTAATTTAGTTCGATCTTTATCTCGACCCGCTGCGATTACCTTGAAACCGGCGGCGGCGAATGTGCTTGCGATCGCTGCACCTATGCCCGAACTGGCTCCTGTCACAATGGCAACTTTTTCAGTCATGGTTAAGTAGGTCCTTTAATCAGTGGGCAATCAGGTTTCATCATAATACCGATGATTTTTGCTTATAACATTCATATTAATGGGTTGTTAACTCATTTCTTACGGTGGCTGTTGCTTGCATCCAAAATGGACCCAGTAATCCCCTGTATTTGCATCGAATAGTGACCCGTCCACTATATCGCCAACCTCGATTTTAATTAATCTAACCGGTTCAACTATTACTGCGAACCCCGGGTCAGATTTGAGTGCAAATTAACACCAACGTTTCAACAAGTAACACGCGATGTTAATATCACACTTGGCCAACAGTTAGATTTTGTTCCCAAATAGGCAGCGCATGGACAAGGAAGTACTAATTTTTCTGCATATGGATGACGAGCATCCAGGCTATATCGCAGACTATTTTCTGCAAAGAAATATTCCCCGCAGAATTGTCCGTTGTTACAAGGGCGAGCCCGTTCCTAAACTGGATGACTCGATAGCTGGTCTGGTTTTCATGGGCGGGGTGATGAGTGTCAATGACGAGCTGCCGTGGATAGCAAGTGAGGTCAATTTGATTGAGGCGGCACTTCACAAAGGAGTGCCGTTATTGGGTCATTGCCTTGGTGGTCAGTTGATAAGCAAAGCCCTCGGGGAAAATGTCACCGAGAACCCGGTCAAAGAAGTGGGCTGGCATGATTGCCATCGCTCCGACTCCAGTGCAAATGATGACTGGTTGGGCGATGTGGAAGACCCCTTCGTCATGTTTCACTGGCATAGCGAAACCTTCTCTGTGCCCGCGGATGCCCAGTTGCTATTTTCATCAAGCCACTGCAAAAATCAGGCGTATAGCTATGGCGACAGGGTACTGGCTATGCAGTGTCATGTAGAGATGACACTGCCCCTGATCACCCGCTGGATCACGAACTGGCGCGAAGATCTGGAGCTGGAAACCGAGAGTGAGCAAAATTTCGAACAGATTAACCAGCAGCTCGCGACAAAAATTACCGCCCTGAACCGTGTCGCCGATAGTTTGTATGGGCGATGGCTGGCCAGTTTTTCGCCGTAACTTATTGCCCGCTTTAATCCATTAGGAGATAAAACAGTGAAAAGCGATAACTACAGAGACAAATACAACAAACACCTGTTGCATCCCTGGTCGGAGTTATCCTCACTGGGTGAGGACAAGTCATCGTCGGTAATCGTAAGAGGCGAGGGTGCTTACATCTATGATGCCGAAGGCAACAGACTACTGGATGGCCCTGCCGGAATGTGGTGTATGCAAACCGGTTATGGTCGACAGGAAATTGCCGATGCTGTGGCGGCACAAATCATGGAGTTGGGTTATTAGAGCGCATTTTCATTGATCAATGATAAAGAAGTTGAACTGGCCCAACGCATTGCTACAAAAACTCCCGGCGATTTGAATTGGATCTCCTTCACCACCGGTGGCTCTACAGCCGTAGACTCGGCGCTGCGGCTTTGTCAGCTAGGCAGTAATATCAAGGGCACGCCTGCGCGGCCGCTCTGGGCAGTTGGAATATCATGGAGCAGGAAAACATCCTCGAGCATGTCAATGAAGTAGCGCCCTATTTTCAGCAGCAGTTGCGCACACTGCATGATATTCCGCTGGTGGGCGATGTGAGGGGAGCCGGACTAATGGCCGCTATCGAGATGACTATTGCGGCCGAAAGTGAAGAAGAGCTTTTGGCAAGAGATTTTGCCATCGGTAAAATGGTAGACAAACACTGCCAGAGACTTGGTCTGCTTGTCAGGCCTTTTATCAATATCTGCATTATGTCGCCGCCGCTGATTATTACGAAATCACAAATCGATGATTTGGTATTGGCGCTGCGCAAAGGCATTGAGCTAACGCTTGCCGACCTGCGTGAACAAGGAATTTGGAAATAGGGACAGATTTATTTAGAAAACTTATCCACGTCCTGAAATTGTGTGGGTTCGAAAAACAGCAACTCTATGATTACTCCCGCAGGATCCTGAAGATTAATGCCGAGCATTAATACATTCATCTGACTATCAAATTCCAATACAGCAGGAATGTTAATAATAAAACGTTGCTCTTCTCGCTCCTTTCTCGTGGATATGGTTTCCTTTCTTTCCATAGTCTGGCTGATAATCCCGACTAACTGAGCAAGGTACTTTTTAAAATTCCTGTAAATAAAAGGGCCCTGAAATTCGCTGTAATCAAGTTGCAGAAAAAGATCGATTTTTTCGCCATTTTCCATTGGCATTTCTGCAACAAGCTGCGGCTCTGCATTCAGAAGTGTTCTGAATCTTTTTTTCGCTTCGTTTTTATTGGGTGCAATGAGGTAGTCATAGATTACCTTAACCGCATTTTCCAATAATTCCCGGGTATCTACGAAAGTCTCTTCTTCGGTTGTTGTATTCATAGAGTTTGTCACTTATATCTCGAGAGAGTACTTGTAAAAATCCTGATCTCTCTCATAACCCAGTGATTCGTAGAGTGCCTGAGCCGCAATATTATCGCTTGCCGTTTCCAGGTCGATTCGGCAGGCGCCGGTTTCTCTGGCGAGCAAAAGCGCCCGATTCATTAGCGCCTTGGCAACGCCATTTTTCCTCGCTGTACTATCTACATAGAGATCATACAGAATCCAGATAGGCTTTGCAGCGACACTGCAGTAGCTCGAATAGAGCTGGGTAAAACCCAGCGCAGAGCCTTTGTTATCCAGCGCGAGAAAGATTACTGAATCGCCATTGGATAACCTCTCGCCCAGATACTCTCTAGCGAGCGCTGGATTAGCTTTCTGTTCATAGAACTGGCGATAAAGATCAAATAGAGCAGACGCCTGATCCAGGTCCGCAGCACCTGCTTTGACAACGCTAACAGGATCGCTCATGGTGGCCTGTGGGTCGCCAGGGAGCACCGCTGGCATCTCATAACACCAGGGGAAAATGCTTGCCAGAAATCGCATACACACGTTTCTGGCCTCATCGCGATCATAGTCCTCACTGGCAAAAAGTATTTCCTTCCACAACTCGTCATTCAAGCCGCAGATAGCGTTGGCAATGGCGCGAGCGTTTATTTCAGCCTCTTTGTTTTGTTGACGAATGATCTGTTCGCAGAGTTCGAGAATAATCGCGAAGCTTTGGCGATCCCGGGCACCACAAATGAGCTGGTAATCTTCTCGGGCGCGGCTTTCTGAGTCAAAGGCATGCCAGACCGCCATTTTCCGGTATTCGGTTATATCCGGATCGTGGGTGGTATTGATGATCGCCGCCAGGCGTTTGGCTGGATTGGAACCGCACTGCTCCAGCGCCTGGGCAATACTGTTCTCAAACTCTTGAGAGACGAAGTTTAAAGTTTCCAGCAGCAGCGATTCCTTGCTGTCGAAATGAAAGTTAACCGTGCCAGCAGTGAGGCCGGCAATGGAGCTGATTTTGGCAAGAGTGAGCTGGGACAGGCCATATTCGGCGATGGCGGTGATAGTGGCGTCTATCAATAATTTACGACGATCCTGCTGGATCGCCTGGTTGGTGGCGGGCATCCAGATCCACTCCTGTGCTGTGAGAGCATCTGCCAGGCAGATGTTAAACAACTGTTTAATTTGCTATATACTCGTATAATGTCTCTTAATCAATGACTTAGCAAGCACAGGAGACTTTTGAGCCCAATAGCCAGGAGCTCAAATCCGTTGTTTGATTAACAGTTTTAATTCACAAATCGGGACGTCTTATGGATAAGCATTTAACTAGTTACCAGACAGATTCGCTGCTGCAATCCGGCAAGCGATTATTTCGCAACGGCCTGCGCTACGACTCGCTGGCGCAGCGGGCGCAAGCTAAAGGCTTTGAAATACCGCTGCAGCTCATTGTTGGGAGAGCTGAGGGAGACTTTGTCTGGGATCTTCAGGACAAACGCTATATCGATTTCCAAAATGGCTGGGCTACCAACCCACTGGGTAATTGTCATCCGGAAATTATTGAGGCAGTGCATGCCGCCCACCGACGTTATGGTTACCACTGGGAGCATCCCCTGCGCTTCGAACTGGCTGAGAAACTGGCGGAGATAATGCCAGGCCAGCAACTACCACGATTCAGTTTCGAGGTCTCCGGCACCGAGGCGGCAGAGTCGGCTGTACACCTGGCGCTCTGCCATACCAGGCGACGTCACATCATCAGCTTCACCTCCTGTTACCACGGCGAGGGATTAGGCACCAAGATGATCAGTGCCTATTCCAGCGCTAACAATTTGTATATGGAGGCCTGGGGTGGGGGTGTTATCAAGGCGCCTTATCCATATTCCGAAAACATTCCAGCAGATATGAATCCACAGCAATATGTGGACTATTGCCTGTGGTATTTGGAATCGCACATTCCGGATTTTATAGTGCCGGCCGAAAACATTGCAGGCATATTGATAGAGCCTGGACTGGCGGAGGGTGGCAACTGGATTCCCAGCGTAGAGTTCATACAGGGTGTTCGTCGAATCTGTGATCGCCATGACTGGTTGATGATAGCCGACGAAGTATTGACCGGTCTGGGAAGAACCGGGCACATGTGGAGTGTCGAGCACTACGATGTGTTACCGGACATTCTGGTGGTTGGGAAAAACCTGTCCGGTGGTATTGAGCCCTGTGCTGGAGTCGCGGCAAGAGACGACGTTCTCGGGGATAATCCTCGTGCCAGTGGCGGTAGTACCTTTGCGGGGACGCCTGCAGGTTGCGCCGCAGGCTTGAAAACACTGGAAATATATCGGCGTGACAATATCCTCGGTCAGGCCCGGCATTTGTCAGAACTGGCTCAGCAACGGATGGCAGACTGGGCAGAAAAATATGCCGTCGTGAGTGAAGTTCGCAGCCTGGGTTTGTTGATGGGGATAGCATTTGCCGATCCTGCAGCAGCGGCTGGGGAAGCGAAGGCAGCCAATCTATATATCGCTCGATCAGTACGTAATGAAATGCTGAAAAATGGTGTTTGGGCTATATGTGAGATGGAGCCTAATGTCAGAATGTATCCGGCGTTGAACATGGATGAGCGGGTGATGCTTGAGGGTCTGGATATTACCGAGGCTGCTATCGCCGCCGTGCAGAAGAGCGGCAACACCATCGGAGACTATCCCGCACTTCCCAGTGGAGTGGTAGGATTTTAAATCCTGCAATCAATTTGTCATCCCAGGGCAGGGGAGTGCCGGCTCCCAATACTGGCCTATAGGCTGCGAATGCCGGATCAATATCGATAGGTATACTGTTTACTGGTTTTGGCTATTGCTAATACTATGAGTTGCCAAACCGACTACTGCTCGAACAGCAGAAATTCATACTGGGGCTAACAATTAAAATAACAGCCAGGAAACAACCTGATCTCGGGAAGGACTATAGGCTGCTGGCCGTCCTGGTTTCCAACAATCCTCTTTACCGATTCATTATTCTCAGCATTCTTGCTTCCAGATTAGTCCGAGTTAAAAAACCGCTGCAAGGACTACCGACTCAGCTGGCAGGGGGAATATTGTGAGTAGCGAAACAATCATCTTCATCGGTGTGATCGTCTACCTGGCGATCATGCTGCTGATTGGTATTCTTGCCTCTAAACGCGCCAATACTTCTTCCTCAGAATTTATAGTTGCCGGACGTAATATGCCGATCTGGCTGTGCAGCACGACCATAGTAGCCACCTGGTTTGGTGGTGGTACCATGCTAGGTGGTGCCGGCGCCTCCTATGAACAAGGGTTGCTAGGCGTAATCGCCGACCCTTTTGGTGGCGCCCTGGCGCTTTTTCTTGTCGGGTTTTTCTTTGTCCGCATCTTTCGGCGCTTACGTTTACTGACATTCATCGATTTTTTCGAAAATAGATATGGCAGGACGGCCGCCACTATTGCTGCCATTGGATCCATTTCTTCCAATATAGGATGGACCGGGGCGCTGCTGGTGGCATTTGGTTTTGTATTTCAAACATTAACTGGCGTGCCGGTAGAGTTAGGTATCATAGGCGGCGCTATCGTGGTGTTTGTCTATACGTCGGTAGGTGGCATGTGGGCAGTGGCGATGACGGATTTTGTGCAGATGATCATTATTGCTCTGGGGCTGATCTGTTTGTTGATAGTAGTGCTGATCGATGTTGGAGGTTGGGGCAACATCGGACCGCATTTGCCTGAAGATACCTTTCGCATGATTCCGAAAGAAAACAATCCATCGCTGTGGTTGAATTATTTTCGTGCCTGGTTGATCTTTGGTCTGGCCGATGTGTCAGCCCAGACCTTGATGCAACGCGCATTTTCCGCCCGCAATGAACAGGTTGCACAGAACTCATTTTACCTGGCAGGTTTTGGCCATCTTTCCATTGGAATGATTCCGGTAACTTTGGGAATAATTGCCAGCGTTTCCATGCCTGGCCTGGTGGATCCTGAAACAGTGATTCCAGAACTGGCTTTGGCACATTTGCATCCGGTTGCCATCGCCGTGTTTGTTGGTGCCTTACTGGCAGCTATCATGAGTAGCGCAGACAGCGCACTGCTTGCGGCAGCGAGCGTATTCAGTGTCAACATTTTGCCCTTATTCAAGAAGAATGTTGCAGACCGGATGCGACTGTGGGCGACGCGTATTGCCATCCCGGTGCTGGGGTCCGTGGCAGTCTACGTAGCGCTGCGAGTGCAGGTTGTCTATAACCTGATACTGGACGCGAACTCGGTGATCCTGGTTTGTGTGACCATACCCTTCATCGTCGGCGTCTGGTGGTCGAAGGCGAATCGGTCCGGCGCGTTAGCCTCGATGGCAATGGGTTTTCTGGTCTGGTTCGTGGCAATTGTCTACGCGCCAGATCTGCCGGGTGATCTGCTGGGCTTGATGGTTGGACTGATCACTATCCTCATCGTGACTCCTTTAACCCAAAAGCTGGATCCACCGAAACCATTGCTCGATAGCGATGGTAATGAAGTCGAGTTTAAAAACCGTCTTGGGGTGTTGCCTCTGTTTAGGAAAGCATAATTGGGGTCAGAGTCACTGCTGTCCCACAAGTTCCAAAGACATGGTGAGGCTGCGTGTCCATGTTTAATCTAGTCAGGTATTCTCGAGCCAAAATCTAAAATCAATTCAGAAATAAACGAAAACATTATGCAAAAACCAGATATCGAAATCGCCCGAGCCGCTGAGCTTGATCATATTACGAAGGTAGCTGGCAAGCTGGAAGTGCCAGTGTCAGAGATCCACTGCTATGGTCACCACAAGGCTAAAATTGATTATCACTTCATCGATAGTCTGGCCGATAGAACTGATGGCAAGCTCATCCTGGTTACGGCAATTTCCCCAACTCCGGCAGGGGAGGGAAAAACTACGACTACAGTCGGGCTCGGTGATGCACTTAACTCGATTGGAAATAAAACAATAATCTGTTTGCGCGAGCCCAGTCTGGGGCCCTGTTTTGGTATGAAGGGCGGTGCCGCGGGAGGAGGTTTTGCTCAGGTAGTACCGATGGAAGATATCAATCTTCACTTCACCGGTGACATGCACGCAATTACCTCAGCCCACAATCTATTGGCAGCCCTGACCGATAATCATATACATTGGCATAGTAACAATGGCTTTGATTCACGCCTTATTACCTGGCGGCGTGTGGTGGATATTAACGATCGCACATTACGAAACATTACCACCGGGCTCGGCGGTGCCGCCAATGGTGTGCCTCGAGAATCTGGTTTTGACATTACTTCGGCATCCGAAGTTATGGCAATTTTCTGCCTGGCCGAGAACCTGCAAGACCTGCAACGACGGCTGGGCAACATCATCGTCGGGTATACGCGAGAGAAAAACCCTGTTACTGCTCGAGACATGAAGGCCGACGGTCCGATGACGGTGCTGTTAAAAGATGCGTTCATGCCCAACCTGGTGCAGACCCTGGAAAATAATCCGGCGCTGATACACGGTGGTCCGTTTGCCAATATTGCTCACGGTTGTAACTCCGTTATAGCGACCAAGACCGCGTTGAAGTTGTCCGACTATGTGGTCACAGAGGCGGGTTTCGGTGCCGACTTGGGTGCAGAGAAATTTTTCAACATCAAGTGTCGCAAAGCGGGGCTAAATCCCGATGCGGTGGTTATCGTTGCAACTGTGCGCGCCTTGAAAAAACATGGCGGCGTCGGCAGAGATGAACTCGAAACTCCCAACGTTGATGCGGTCAGCGCCGGCTTCGATAATCTGGCACGTCATATCAGAAATGTTTCGCAATTCGGTGTGCCGTCGATCGTTGCAATTAACCGATTCCCCACCGATGCTAATGACGAAATTACGGCAATCATCAAACTTTGTAGAAATCTAAATGTGGATGCCATTGAATGTAATCATTGGTCAGCCGGTAGTGCTGGCACCGAAAGATTGGCACGCAGTGTGGAGAAGCTGTTGGATGCCGGACATGCTCAATTTCACACGCTCTATGATGATTCATTGAGCCTGTGGGAAAAAATTAAACAGATAGCGACTAAGATTTATGGTGCAGAAGAAGTCATAGCCGATAAAAAAGTGCGGCAGCGGATAAGACAGTACCAGCAAGACTATGGTCACTTTCAGATTTGTATGGCCAAGACTCAGTACAGTTTCTCTACAGATCCAAACTTAATGGGTGCTCCCAGTCACCATGTGGTGCCAATCAGAGAAGTAAGATTGGCCGCGGGCGCAGAATTTCTTGTGGTGATTTGTGGAGATGTTATGACCATGCCGGGCTTGCCGGTTAATCCCAGTGCGCACGATATCCACCTTAATGAGTTGGGCCTCATTGAAGGCCTGTTCTAGCTACTTTGCTGAATGAGCCCTCTAAGACTACTCGAATTCAATCCAGGTGGTTTTCAGTTCCGTGTAATCAGCAAAGGCGTGCATGGATTTATCACGGCCATTGCCACTTTGTTTGAAACCGCCGAAGGGCACCGTAATGTCTCCACCAAAGTAATTGTTGATTCCCATGGTCCCTACCCGCACCGCGTTGGCCACCTTGTGAGCAGTGTTAATGTCACGGCTCCACACCGCGCCAGCTAATCCATAGATAGAATCGTTTGCAATCTGCACCGCCTCGTCTGCATTTCTAAAAGGGATGACGGCAAGTACCGGCCCGAATATTTCTTCCTGGGCAATACGCATCTGGTTGTTCACCCCGGAAAAAATTGTGGGCTGGTAGTAGAAGCCCCCGGATTGTTCATGCACGGCGTTGCCGCCAAATAGCAATTCCGCGCCTTCTTCTTTGCCTATGGCGACATAGTCACAAACCGTCTGGTACTGTGCGGAGTCTATCATCGGGCCCATCACAGTAGCTGGGTCCAGTGGATCTCCGGGCATCCATGCTTTGGAATGCTCGATAACCATGGGCAGGAATTCATCCATGATCGATTCTTCTACTATCAAGCGGGTTCCCGCCGTACAGGTCTGACCGCCATTGTAGAACACCGCAAGAGCTGCGCTGGATGCCGCCAGTTCCAGATTGCCATCTGCAAACACTATGTTAGGGCTCTTGCCTCCCAGTTCCAGGAACGTACGTTTAAGGTTGGATTGGCCGGAGTACTGCATTAATTGCTTACCAACCGGCGTTGAGCCGGTAAAGGTCAAGCCGTCAATATCCATGTGCAACGCGATATGTTTGCCCAGGCTGCCGCCGGACCCCGGCAAGACCTGCAACACCCCAGCGGGTAGTCCTGCTTCTGCAGCCAGGTCAGCAATGCGCAACGCTGACAGGGGGGTATTGCTTGCCGGTTTCAGCAACACAGAATTGCCAGTCGCGAGTGCTGGCGCAAGTTTCCAGGCGGTGGTTGAGAGCGGAAAATTCCACGGTACGATTGCCGCCACCACCCCCAACGGTAGCCTGGTCACGAGTGCCAGGCAGTTCGCCGGGGTGGGAGTGATTTCGTCATACACCTTGTCGATGGCTTCGCCACTCCAGCGGATTGTTCTTACCGCAGCACCAACGTCGATATTGAGGGTGTCTGCAATAGGTTTGCCAACATCGAGAGTTTCCAGCAAGGCGATCTCATGGGCATGACTCTCGATCAATTCAGCCCAGCGTACCAGCACCATTTTGCGATCGGCTGGCGCCATGGAAGACCACATGCCACTCTCGAATGCCTCCCGGGCAATATTTACTGCCTGATCGGCATCGTCGGCACCGCAATAAGCGACTTCTGCTATTTCATTGCCGTTAGCAGGGTTTATAGTTGGGCGGGTCTCTCCTGAAAGAGAGTCTGAGCGCTGACCATTAATAAACGCGCGACCGTCAATTTGAATATCTGCCGCCGCGGCTTGCCAGGCTTTCAGTGTATTTTCAGATTGGGTTTCATCAGACATAATTTTCTCCGGGCTCAAGCCAGTTTGTGCTAAAACCTTCTGGCATTATTCAGAAGTGCCTTAACTCTGATGGCTCCCTAGCTTGTATCTCCATGTTTTGTATTTAACTTTGCAATCATTCATTCAAAAATTTCCGCAGGCACCTGCCTGTGTCTTTCGAAACTGATCAATGGACCACGGCTCAAATCCATTTCCAGGCGGTCGCAATCGACAACTACCCAGGCCCGCCGCGCGGCCCTGAATTCCCTTATGATCGATGCGTTTCCTATCCTGGTGCCCAGATTCCAGGACCAACTAGAACAATTGACCGAACCTATTTGGCGATCCTCGCCATCGATCTCGGCCCAGATATCTGCACCATCGTCAGGCCTGCCTTCAGAGCACATTTTAAAGCTGCGCCTGACAAAACGACCACCGTGCATTTGTTCTATGATGAGCGCATCTCGACCTGTAAATTTAGCAGCATTCAGATCCACCAGCCAGCCAAGGCCAAGCTCGAAAGGTGAACGTTCGAAGCCACGCATGGGCTCTGCTTCCGTCGAGCAGTCCCAACCAGCAACGATGAAGCCGCCTTCGAGCCGGCAGGCTTCCAGTGCTGTGAGGCCATAGCCGGGCAATGATATCTTCATCCCGCGATTTGCAGCGGTCAGGCTCTGCTCGAAATTCTTACTCAAGCCCTTCTTCATCCAGCACTCGTAACCCAGATCGGCAGTGAATCCCATCCTCGCTATTCGCAATGAGCTGCCAACGGCGCCATTCTTGAGGCTGTAGTCTCGTACCTGAAAAGGTTTCAGTAACTCTATGCCATCGAATCCCATGTGTTTAAGCACAGTTGCTGACATGGGTCCCTGGATAGCCATGCCAGCGAGAGAGTCAGTGCTGTCGATGATGCTGAGTTCCTCGATCCCCAGCCCTGATCGTAGCGCTTCAAAGTAGGCGCTGTGATCGATGTCTGACGGCATCAGCAGATAGTCATCTTTAGCGTGCTTGTAGAGAATGGCGTCATCTTTGAGGCTGCCATCGGCATTGCAGAAGGCAACATAGATACCCTGCATCGCTGCCACGTCGGACACAGGCCGAGTCAGCAAGTGATCCAGAAATTTGCCTGCGTCGCTGCCACGAAGCTGGTACTTGCGCATGGGCGATACGTCAAAAAGAGCGCAGCTATGCCGAATCGCCCGGTACTCCAGCTCAGCATCACCATAATCATTGGGCAACACAAACTGGTTCCAGTTAATGTAGTCCACATCTTCCTGCGAGATGCGTAAATACTCGTTTACATCCACGCCATCGCGACGGTTCAGAAATTTGTAAAAGACGCTTTCTTTTAACATGGATTATCAACGCTATTACTCGGCAAGGAGTCATCGATATTTTTTGGCCAGGGGATGAGTGTAGGATCTGGTCGAGGTGCTGTCTTTTGCGCGGGTAGGGTAGGAATCACTAATCAGAGCTTCCCTAGACCGCCGTGCGGCGGCATTGAAAACCGAAGAGCTGGAGCGCTACAACTGCTGCTCTATTCGATAGAACCACCAGGGCGGGATAAGTTCTGCGCCAAACACCTCTTCCATATCATATTTCTGATTGTAGGCACTATCTAGTTGCTGGCTCAACACTGAATCTTCCACCAGAGTAATTACGGCGCTATAAATTTTGTCTTCGATCCTAATTTTGGCTCGAGGGTCACGTGCGATATTTTTCTCCCAAAATTTCTTTTCGGTGCCGTATGAGCCCACATAGAGATTTCCTTCGTGCTGGACACACCAGATGGTTGTGGAATGAGCCAGCAAATACCAGGCTCGAGTTTCAATCGCTATCTCTTCAATTTCATCGGTAAACCGCCAATCCCTAACTGTAGTCGTGATCTCATCGCCCTGTAGCCACAATCCTGGTCTTTCATCTTTTGGGCTGCAAGCAACAGCCGCCAGAAGCACAAAAAATAGTCCCCATACAGATGGGTATCGTGGCGGTATTCTGCTGCCCAAGAGCAATGCGAAAACGTTCATTGATTTGCTTTTCCAATTGATTGTAGTTAATAAGTTTCCTAATTCAGATCGTTCACGGCACGATGAGCCTCTACAATAGCTGATTCAGTCATGGCATTGGATGCCGAATCTGTTGCGGCGATACTGATGTTGCCAAAAGGCCTGCTGGCGTGTCTCCACACCTGTTTTTCCTCTGGCCAACTGTCCGGGTCGAAGGCGATTCGATCTGTCTCCGGATCATAGCCATAGGCATAGCCATGGGGCCAGCGGTTCACGGTAATGCCGGCGATATCCCGTGCCGCATCGAAGCCGCCGGGCCCGAGCAGGCGTTGCAATTGATCTCGAGTATTTCTCTCAAAGGTCTCGAAGCTTGTTGCCAGCAATTCGCGCTTGCCGGCGTTAAATTGCTCCAGCGCACTCAGGCCAGGTGCTCCGGGTATTCTGGTTAAATGCAGCACGATGGGCTCATCCGGCGAGCTGGAAAACTGGTAACCGCCCATGCTTACAGGGAAATCGAGAACAACCCCGTGATGGTAACTGGCTGGGCAGTTGGCACGGTGAATACCGAGATTGGCAAAACTGCGCCAGTTTCGAATCAGCACATTGGTGTACACCAGCGGTGCCCGGACGCAGTTGGCCAGTGCCGCTTTCTGTGCCCCAGGCATCTCCGGGCAGAGATGCGGGATGATCGAGTTATAACAGGCCATGATGACTTGCTTCGATTCTACAATCTCGGTCTTGCCGCCTCTTACGTAGCTAATCTTCAGCGGATTCGATAAATTGTTATCGACGTGTTGCACACGGACAACGGTACTGTTTAATCTAATTCTGACTCCTGAACTGGGATCGTCGAGGCGAGAGTAATCAAATTGTGAGCGAACAATGTCTTCCATGGTATTGCCGCTGGCAACAGTCGGGATCATCTTGCGTACAAGAATCCTGGCGACCGAGGCATTGCCGTCGGGAAAATGAAATATGGACGGTTCTTCCTTATCACCCCCTCGATCGTAAGACTCGAAGCCAAGCTCAAGATCTCCGAAACCTGGATAACCCGAGCTCCAGGCTTCATTGGCCGGGAAGGCGTCGATATTGACAGCCCATACGCCACGGGCATGGGACTGCATGACATTTAAGACGGCTTCGTCCATGCCGGCCCGATCTCTCAGATAGGCATGGTAGTCCATGTTCTGCAAGTATTGATTCTGTTCGGAGGCAGGCATGTCAGGCAGATAATGCCGATCATCTTTTAGCAGGCGTAGCAGATCTGCTTTCGCCTTTGCAGATAATGGAGCCTGCTCGAGTACTTTGTCCTCACCAATGTCACCAACAGCCAGATGATCAGAACCAAATGTCTCGGCGTCAAAAAAGTAGCCCTCGGTTAATCCCATCGAGGAGTAAAGATTCTGATCGAAGTAGTTGTAAAAACGCTGGTTATCGATGCCGAGATCGACCATGAATTGTTTGGCTACATCGGGGTAACCAGAGGGCGCATCGATAAACATGGTTCCGCCATAGCCAATAATTGTACGACCATCGATCTGGAATTCGTTGCGCTTGGCGTGGCCACCGAAATCATCGTGGTTGTCGAGAATCAGGATGCGGGCATTGTCGCCTTTTGACTGTTGGTAAAAATGGGCCGCCGACAAGCCGCTGAGGCCGCCGCCCACCACCACCAGATCGTAATTTTCGCCTGTGTCAGAGCCGCTAAAGGCAGCGCCATCCTTAGCCTGATGTGCCGTTTCAAAGGCGCCGGCATGAGAACCCCGCATGCCGGTGAGCCCGGGAGGGTAGTAACCGGGCACATCCTGGGCGTTTACCGCCGGGCCTTGAGCGAAGCT
>PCCP01000097.1 GCA_002731775.1 Gammaproteobacteria bacterium | reverse complement strand
GTAGCCAGCTTTCGGCATGAATACCCAGCTTCTGGAAAACCTGGTGCTTCTGCTCCAGCAGCCGAAAATTTTCCGGCTTCAGTCATTCATCGGCCCATGTTAAGTTGTCGCTTAGGTTCTAACATTAATCTAAGGCGGACCGCCGGTTCTAGCGGGTTTGTAGTACTATGCAAGGAAAATTCAAACCTGCCTGAAGTGACACTGACACATGGTATTGCTGTCACCAGCTACTAATCAGAATTTCGAGGTACTGTATGAGAATCGGCGTAGATCTGGGCGGCACCAAGATAGAAGGGGTGCTCATATCAGATGCGGGAGAAGTTTCAGAAAAAATTCGCAAGGATACACCGTCAGATAATTACGACAGCACTCTGGACACGCTTTGCAACCTCGTCGAGGAACTTCAAACTTTCCACAAGACGTTGCTCACCGTTGGAATAGGGACTCCTGGCACCTTATCTATGCCGGGAGAAATAATAAAGAACTCTAATTCAGTTTGCCTCAACGGACAGACACTAAAGAAGGACCTTGAACGACGCCTGGGCTACGAAATCCGCCTGGAGAACGACGCCAATTGTTTCGCCCTGTCAGAAGCACATTACGGCGCCGGCAAAGAAGCAAGCTCTGTATTCGGCGTCATCATCGGCACCGGCACCGGTGGTGGCATCGTGATCCACAAAAAATTGCTTATCGGGACGAACAACATAGCAGGCGAATGGGGGCACAATGCCGTACCAATCACGGTTCGCGGGCTCTTCGATGCAGATCGCAGCTGTTATTGCGGGCGACTTAACTGCATCGAGACGGTGCTGTCAGGCAGGGGGTTGAAACAAACGTTCCAGGAACGCTATGGCGGCGAGGGGGAAGCTGTGGCCATTGGTCACCTGGCCGATGGCGGCGATCAAACAGCCATAGAATGCATTCGGCTTTACTGCCAACAACTGGCACGTTGCCTCGCCACCGTCGTCAATGTAATCGATCCAGACATGATAATTCTTGGTGGTGGGCTGTCGAACATCTCTGAACTGTACCGCTCAGTACCTGAACAAATGCAAGACTTCGTCTTCACCGACACCCTAATCACCAAACTGTCCCCCCCGAGCTTCGGTGACGCCAGTGGCGCCAGGGGAGCGGCATGCCTGTGGCCACCGCGAGGAATTATTTAACGATCAGTCATCGAATGGGTGGCGAAGAATAATGGTTTCTTCCCGATCTGCGCCGGTGGATATAATGTCAACTGGCACCTCCACAGCTCTCTCGATATACTCGATATAGGCTTGCGCATTGGGCGGCAAATCATCCAGATTTTTGGCGCCAACTGTGGAGCCTTCCCAACCCGGTAGCTCCTCATAGATTGGTTCCAGGTTTTCGAAACTATTCACATCCATCAAGCTACCCGATGTTTTCTCGCCGACACCTTTATATCCTATGCAAACGTTTATTGTGTCCAACCCATCCAGCACATCCAACTTTGTCAGACAAATTCCGGATACACTGTTAATTCGCATCGCCAACTTGACCGCAGCTGCATCAAACCAGCCACAGCGTCGATCCCGACCGGTGGTCGCACCCTTCTCATGCCCCACCGATGCCAGATGCGCACCTACATCATCAAACAATTCAGTTGGGAATGGTCCAGAGCCGACCCGTGTCGTATAAGCCTTGGTTATACCGAGCACATAGTCCAGATATAGCGGCCCATAACCACTACCGGTTGCGGTGCCGCCGGCAGTGGTGTTGGAGGATGTAACATAGGGATAGGTACCGTGGTCAATGTCGAGAAGTGCACCCTGGGCGCCCTCGAACAATAGGTTGTCCCCCGCCTTACGATGTCCGTGCAGAATGTCGATGGTGTCAGCGATCATCGGCCGAACCTGCTCCACCATTTTCAGGCTACTATCGTAAGTCTCCTGGTAATCGATAGCGCCGACTTGATAATAATTTTCCAGCCAGAAATTGTGGTACTGCATAAGTTCGTTCAGCCTTTCTCCAAAGCGCACTTCGTTAAGCGTCTCCGCAAGACGTATACCGCGTCGGGCAACCTTGTCCTCATAGGCAGGACCAATGCCACGCCCGGTTGTGCCTAACTTTTTACTGCCCTTCTTATTCTCCCTGGCCTGATCCAGCGCTATGTGGGATGGCAGGATTAAGGGACAGGCACCACTTATGCGCAGTCGATCGCGCACCGGAATATGCCTGGCTTCCAATTCGCCAATTTCATGCAACAACGCTTCCAGGCTAAGGACAACACCATTGCCAATGACGCAGCGCACGCCTTGTCGCAGAATTCCGGAAGGCAGCAGATGCAGCACCGTTTTCTCGCCGTCGATGACCAGCGTATGACCGGCATTGTGCCCGCCTTGAAAGCGCACCACCACGGCCGCCTGATCTGTCAACAGATCGACAATTTTTCCCTTACCTTCATCACCCCATTGGGTGCCCAGTACTACTACAGATTTGGCCATCTTAATTCACTCAGTCGATCTACAATCTCGATACATCAGTTCCAGGCCCCGGCTCTAATCGAAGTCTTCCACCAGCCATTTGCCATCGCGGCTAACGATTCGGCGATCACAGCTTAACTCTTGCCGGTCTTCTTCAGTCAACGCTTCAGTGCACAAATTATTGATCACAATGAAACCATCGGCACGGAGCTGGGTCACCAGCTCCAGTAATTCATCACTCACATCGTTAGGTGCAAGAATGCAGGTTCTGCTCTGATCTTTTTTTGCGCTCAATTTGGCCAGGGTTTTCAGGTCACTATCGAAACCTGATGCGGGCCTGGCGCGACCAAATACTTCGCCGATGTGATCATAGCGCCCGCCCTTCGCTACCGCGCGCCCATACTCTGGCGTATAGGCCGCAAAGACAATACCGGTGTGATACTCATAGCCTCGTAATTCGCAGAGATCAAAGTTCAGCACAATTTCCGGTAGCCGCTTCTTCACGCCTTCAACAATCGCAACAAGTTCCTGTAACTCGCTCTTAACAGCAGCTGGCGCTTTGTCAAAAACTTCGATCGCTTCAAGGAGGGTGTCCTCGCCACCGCTGAGCCGACTCAGTCGCCTCAACATCTCGCCCAGCGACTTGTCGGCCACGGATTCCTCCAGTACCGAATCTATCTCGCTATAGGCCTTGCGCTGCACCGCGTCGAACAGAGCTTGCTCAATAGCCTGATCGAGCTTCGCGGCCGTTAACAGTGATCTGAATAAGCCGACGTGACCCAGGACTATTTGAATGTCACCAATCTCGGCGACAACCAGGCTTGCGTGCATGAGGCACACCAGTTCGATGTCACATTCCACGCCGGCATGACCGTACAACTCGGCGCCAACTCGAATCGGCACCCTGCTGGTGAGCAAGCCACGCGGCCTGGTATGCAACACGCTGTCGGCGTAACAGAGTCGCACTGGCCCTGCGTGATTAAGACAGTGGGCGTCGATACGGGCGGCTTGTGGTGTGATATCGGCGCGTATTCCCATCATGCGACCACTGAGCTGATCGGTAATCTTGAAGGTGTGCAAGTCGAGGTCGTGAGAAGATCCAACGAGGAGGGAATCGAGAAATTCGATCAGTGGTGTGATGACCAGCTGATAACCCCAGGATGCATACAAATCCAGCAACTGGCGGCGCAGGTACTCCAGCTTCCGGGCTTCTTCAGGCAGTATCTCCTCGACGCCGTCAGGCAATAACCAGGGCTTTGCAGAAGTCATATCAAATCCGCTTTCCAGAATTCATGTCACTTAATTGGTGTCGCGGGAGTCCGAGGGGCTCCCTAATTAATAAAATAGAGCAGTGCAGTACCGGTTAACATGCTACCGAGTCCAATCATGCGCATCGTACGGTCATCAATTTGGTCCAGCACCTTTAACAGTTGGCGCCAGCGCCCGGGATTAACAAAGGGAATAATACCTTCTATTACCAACATCAAGCAGAATGCCACGGCTAAATCATGCCACATAACAATGCTTCTTCACTCTGACAGCCAGTTCAGCCAGATGCCGCAGGCAAAGCTGACAGAACCGACTAAAACTCAGACCCACCGCAAACCCGAAGCGCGGTGATAAAAACGCTTCAGGGGTTTCATGTTTTGCGGATTAATTTTCGTTTATGGGTTGTTTCCCAAATCTGTCGACTTACTGTGGAAGATCTCCACCTTTAAGGTATCTAAAAAAATCACTGTCGGGGTCGAGCAGTAACACATCCCCTTTCGAGCTGAAAGTTTTCCGGTAGGCGTTCAGAGACCGGGTGAATGCATAAAACTCAGGATCCCTAGTGTAGGCATCGGCGTAGATGCCAGTCGCTTGCGCATCACCTTGACCTCGAATTTGCTCGGCATCACGATAGGCCTCGGCGCCGTAGATAATTGCCTGCCGTTCCGCATCGGCACGTATGCCAATGGCCAGCTCCTCACCCCGCGAACGGTGATCCTGTGCTTCGCGATTGCGCTCGGTAATCATACGATCATAGACCGATTGTCTTACGTCATCCGGTAAATCGATGCGCTTGACGCGCACATCAATGACTTCCAGGCCGAGATCGGCCACCGTAGTTTCGTTCAATTCTACAGTGAGAGCCAACATCAGTTGGTCGCGCTCACCCGCCACTACTTCCTGCAGGTTACGAGCACCGATCTGGTCGCGCAGGCCATCATTGATACGCTCCGCCAGACGGCTACCGGCGACCGCAATGTCACCACCGGTAGAAACATAGAATTGCCTCACATCCTTGATGCGCCACTTGGCAAATGAGTCGACTTCCAGGAATTTCTGCTCCAGCGTAAGAAAGCGCTGCTGCGGCGAATCCTCGGTAAGAATACGGCCATCAAATATCCGTACCGTATTTACCCAGGGAATTTTCACGTGTATTCCAGGCTGGATATCGGCCTGAACTATTTCGCCAAACTGCAACATCACTGCTCGTTCGGTTTGTTTCACCACATACAGACTATTGCCACCGATAACCAGAACCAGAAATACCAATCCGACTAAAATAAAAGTTTTCATTAGCGTGCTCCTCTCCCACTGGTGGTCAAGCGCGATCTGTCCACCGCATTGGTTCCGCTCGGTGCCGACAGATAGGGTGCTATTCGATTAGCCAAATCTCTTAGCTCTTGCACGCTGCCGCTTGCCGTCGAACCACCGCGCTGGATCATCTGATCCAGCGGCAGATACAACATGTTATTGCCGCCCTCTACGTCGATTAAAATCTTGCTGCTGGAGGTCATCACGTCTTCCAGGGAATCAATATACAGGCGTTGCCTAGTAACCTCCGGTGCCAGCACATACTCAGCCAATAATTGTTCAAAGCGTGAGGCATCACCTATGGCCCTGGCAATGGATTCTTCTTTATAGGCATTAGCCCGCTCCATCTGTTGCTGCGCCTCACCCCGTGCTTCTGGAATGATGCGATTGGAATATTGAAGCGCCTCATTCTGTACCCGTTCTTCATCTTCCCGGGCGCGGATCACATCATCGAAGGCTGCTCTCACTGCATCCGGTGGTTGTGCATCGATGACGTTCACCTGGCTGATCACGATTCCAGTATTGTACACATCCATATAACTCTGTAGTCGATCCTGCACATCGACCGCGACTCGATCTCGGCCCGTAGTCAGAATCTGGTCCATGGAATTACCACCTACCACATGTCGAATCGCCGATTCCGCGGCGTTGTCCAGACTGCCCAAGGGGCTAGCTACGGCGATGACATAATTTACCGGATCATCGACCCGAAATTGCACCGTAACGGCAATATCGATGATGTTTTCATCGGTGGTCAGCATCGACCTGGCATCGTAGGTCTCGGTATTCAGCGCCAGGATATTAACCAGACTAACCTCGTCGATGATGGGCGGGTTCCAATGTAATCCGGGCTGTACGATACTATCCAGCACCTTGCCAAATCGGAGCACCACACCGCGTTCTGCCGCGTCGACGATGTAAAATCCCGCGAATGCCCATATCACCGCCACCACCACTGCCACCGCGGCGATGAGGCCAGCGGACAAGCCGCGGCCTCCAGGCACGCTACGGCCGCTACTGGATCCGCCGCCGGAGCCACCGAACAGACTATTGAATTTCTTGCTAAGGTTTTTGATAACCTCATCGATATCGGGTGGTCCCTGGTCACCACCACCGCGCCGGCCATCACCCCCCCAGGGGTCCTTGTCGCCGCCGTTATTTCCAGGTTCATTCCATGCCATTGGTTTCTCCATAGCTTTGCTAAGTACACATAAGTTAGATACTAGCGGGTTATTGCAGATTTACACAGCATTTTGAGCACATCAGCCAGGCTGGCCGTCAAGATTCACGCTGTCTTAAGTTCCTTGGGCTCAATGGACTCACTGCTGACGGACAGCTTACTCTTAAGAATGACAGTACCCGTCTGCTGTAGGATTCGATCGAGATCCTGACGCGGTAATCTCAAGCTCAATAGATAATGGCCAACTTCATCGATCTGTTCTGCCTCGATGAAATTCCGTGCATACAACTGGCTGCGAAGCCGTGTCTGCTCAGGATCGAGTTGCAGCCTGACTTCGACCAGGGCGCCGGCGAGCAATTCTGAAATTGCTACGTACAACAACTCCAGGCCGGCACCGGTTTTCGCCGACACCCATACCCGCACTGGCATGCCACTCTCATCACGCTGAATCTCGGGCTCCTGGCCCGGGATCAAATCAATCTTGTTCATTAGCTGCAACTGCGTTACCGAGTCGGCGCCGATGCGAGTGAGCACGGAATTTACTTCGCCGATAAAATTCTGATGGGATTCATTCGCCGCATCGATTATGTGTAGTAGCAAATCTGCAGCCGCGGTTTCTTCCAGCGTCGCCCGGAAAGCCTCGACCAACTCATGGGGTAAATGACTGATGAAGCCCACTGTATCCGCCATCAGGGCAGCACCATAGTTCGGTAGATCGATTCGTCGCAGGGTCGAATCCAGGGTGGCAAACAACTTATCCGCTACATAGTTATCTGCTTGAGTTATGCGATTAAACAGCGAAGATTTGCCAGCGTTGGTGTACCCCACCAATGATATGGTTGGCAACTCTGCCCGTTGCCGGGAACGTCGACCCTGCTGACGCTGGCGCCTAACCTTGCCCAGGCTCTTGTTTATGGACTTGATGCGCTGCGCAATCATGCGCTGGTCGAGCTCTAACTGGGTCTCGCCGGCACCGCGCAAGCCGATGCCCCCCTTCTGCCTGTCCAGGTGAGTCCAACCCCGTTTGAGTCTGGTCCGCAAATGGCTGAGCTGGGCTAATTCGACTTGTAATTTGCCCTCATGGCTGTGGGCACGCTGGGCAAAAATATCCAGGATGAGCCCGGTTCTGTCCAATACTCTGCACTTGAGTTGGGCTTCAAGATTACGTTCCTGACTCGGAGACAGGGCGTGATTGAATAACACCAGCTCCGCCTTGTGGGCTTGCACCGCCGCTTCTATCTCCTGCAACTTACCGGAACCAATAAGATAGTCGGGCGCAGGCTTCTTTCGAGAACCAGTAATGTAGGCCACCGGCATGGCACCAGCGGACAGGGCCAGTTCTTCGAATTCAGTTGGATCTTCTCGTACAGATTCCGATTCAATCGAAATATGAACGAGAATGGAAACCTCACCAGATTCTGGCCGATCAAAAAACAAATGCTGTCCTCAAATTAATTAATGCTGCGTTAGTATCTGACTAGGCGTTACCCGGCTCAACAATATCCTCGGCCGGGGCATCACCTGGACCCTGCATGGGAATCTTCACCATACGAGAGGGTACCACGGTGGATATGGCGTGTTTATAGACCATCTGACTCACGGCATTCTTCAACAAGATGACAAATTGATCGAAGGATTCGATCTGACCTTGTAGTTTGATGCCACTTATCAGGTAGATTGACACCGGAATGCGTTCTTTCCGAAGTACATTCAGAAAAGGGTCTTGTAGCGTATGTCCCTTCGACATTATTTTTCTCCTTACAATCTACAATGCGATAGTTCCAAAGACCTGAAATTCAGAATGGGGCGTCTTAAAAGCAGGCTACAGAATTCCCTATCTGACAAGTTACTTCGGTATAAAGTTCTATATAGAGATGGAATCCACGTAATTCAAGACCTGGTCGATGCAATTGGCCCTGTTTTTTCCCGAAGGATCATCCAACTTTTGCAGGTTTTGCCAATTACGAAGCCAGGTAAGTTGACGTTTAGCGAGCTGCCGAGTAGCGATGATACTCTTTTCCACCATGCCGTCATAGTGTAAATCGCCTGCCAAATACTGCCATACCTGCCTGTAACCCACTGATTTTATTGATGGTAACAGTGGATTCAAGTCTTCCCTGGCGTATAGAGCTTCCACTTCCGCCACCAGTCCAGCGCTTAACATTTGCATGAACCGCTGCTCAATCCTGCTGTGCAATACGCTGCGCTCCCCGGCCTGGATTGCAAAAAAATGCAATTTGTAGGGCAGCCTTTGATCGTGACCGCCGACATCGACGATCTCTTTCCCGTTTACTCCCGCCGGTGCTGCTTTTTCCCTGGCGATCTTTTCCTCGGCGTGCAGTTGCGTCATGGTCTTGCCAGATACCAGGAATACCTCCAGGGCCCGTTGCAAACGCTGCGGATCATTCGGGTGAATACGTGCGGCGGACTCCGGGTCCACTTGGGCCAGTTGCCGATGCACGCTAGCCCAGCCCTCGTCCGCCGCCAACGCCTCTATTTCTCTACGCACCTGAGGATCTGCGTTGGGCATGTCGGCCAGCCCGTCACGCAAGACCTTGAAATAAAGCATGGTGCCACCCACCAACAAGGGTGTATCCCCCTGTTGTAGAATCTCGTCTATATGAATCAGCACATCGCGGCGGAACTCCGAGGCAGAATAGACTTCGGCAGGATCCCTGATATCGATCATCCTATGGGGAGCGAGCTTGAGAATGTCGCTATCGGGCTTCCCCGTACCGATATCCATGCCCCGGTATATTTGCGCAGAATCCACATTAACAATCTGGAAGCGGTGACGCCGCAGCAATTCCACCGCCATCGTCGTCTTGCCTGCGGCGGTTGGTCCCATAAGGCAAATAACATCGGCTTTGGATTTTATGGCGTTCACGATTTATTTATTGAATAAATTGGTTTGCACAACAGAGATCTGACAGCAATGATCGCGAGTTGTTACTGGCCGCGGAGAAACAACTTGTCCAGCTCATCCAGTGATTGATAGACCCAGGTAGGTCGCCCATGGTTGCACTGGCCGCTACGCTCGGTAGCTTCCATGTCGCGCAGCAAGGCATTCATCTCCGGGATGCTGAGTTGCCGATTGGCTCGGACCGAACCATGACAGGCCATCGTGGACAGTAACTCATCCTGATGTGCCTGAATGCGATCGCTGCTGCCGTATTCAAGTACATCAGAGAGGATGTCTCGCACCAGTTGTTCGATGTCTGCGCCACGCAGGATGGACGGAATCTGGCGAACGATAATAGATTCGGTAGCAGCCCTCTCCAGCTCGATACCGAGTTGCAATAGAAATTGACGCTGGGACTCGGCACATTCTGCCTCAGCGGCGCTTACCGCAATTGACAGCGGCACCAATAGCGGCTGCATTTTTAACTCTTCGTTCTGGCAAGCTTGCTTCATGCGTTCGTAGGTAATGCGTTCGTGAGCGGCATGCATATCGACCACGATCAATCCCTCCTGGTTCTGGGCCAAAATGTATATCCCGTGTAACTGCGCGATGGCGTAACCCAGGGGCGGTATTTCGCCGTCATCTGCATTAAGTCTGGCATAGGCGGCAAGCTGTTGCGCAATGGCTTCGGGGGCAGGCCCGGAACCGCGAAAACCGGATCCATAGGCTTGGCGCGTCGGCTCCGACAATGACAAATGACTCTGTGCGCTGCCGCCGAAGTCGACGCCAGCGCCGGCATAATTTGAGCCGAAAGCAGTGCTGCCATGCAGGCTTGAATTCGTCGCCGCAAGCTGGTCTGTCGGTGTAATTTTCGCCAGGGCCTTATGCAGGGAGCTGAACAGGAAATCATGTACCAGGCGGCTGTCCCTGAACCGGACTTCGTGTTTGGTGGGGTGCACATTGACATCCACAGTGCCTGGCGCCAATTCCAGATAAAGCACATAGGCTGGATGACGGCCATGATACAGCACATCTCGATAGCCTTGTTTGATCGCATGGGTGACTAACTTGTCGCGAACAATGCGTCCATTGACATAGAAGTATTGCAAGTCGGCCTGGCTGCGCGAGAACGTGGGCAGACTGACCCAACCCCAGAGCCTGAGCTGCGGCCCTTCCATGTCGATGAAGACAGAGTTCTCGACAAAGGCTGGCCCGCAAACCAGCCCCACCCGGCGCTGTTGTTCCTGCTCGGTCTTCGCCGCCAGCAATTTGTGAATCGCACGCTGATTGTGATTCAGCGTGAACTGCACGTCGAATCGACTGAGCGCGATGCGTTTTACAATTTCATCGATACGGGTGAATTCGGTTTTCTCTTTCTTTAAAAATTTTTTACGGGCAGGTGTATTGAAGAATAGATCCCTCACTTCCACCGTGGTCCCCTGGGGGTGTGCGGCCGGGACGATTTGTGTCTCCATTTCCTGACCTTCTGCCTCCACCTTCCAGGCACTTCCGTCGCCGGCATCTCCGGTTTTTGAAGTCATGTTGAGACGGGAGACGGAGCTGATGCTGGCCAGGGCCTCGCCGCGAAAGCCGAGGCTACGAATATTTTCCAGGTCCGCCAATTCCGCAATCTTGCTGGTAGCGTGCCGGCTCAATGCCAGGGCCAAGTCCTGCTTGTGTATGCCTGCGCCGTTATCTCTAACCCGTAAGAGTTTTGTCCCACCCTGCTCCACGTCTATCTCCAGTCTATCGGCACCGGCATCCAGACTATTTTCCATTAACTCCTTAATCACCGAGGCTGGCCGCTCGACAACTTCGCCGGCTGCGATCTGGTTGCTAAGGCGTTGGCTGAGGAGAGTAATGCGGTTCATGCTTTGGACAATCTATACTGGGAGAGTGGTGGGGAACTTTCAGCATTGTAGCATCATCGATGGAGATTAAAATGATGGACCGCCGCGGTGGCAACAGCCGTGATGATACAGCCGGCGCCGAGATAGCAGTAAATTAACTGGCGGGAATCTTGAGTTTCTGGCCGATTACAATGCGGTCGCCGGAGAGCTTATTGGCCTGCTTCAGGCTGGCAAGACTCACCTGGTATTGTTGCGCGATTTCCGAGAGGGTTTCTCCCCGACGAATTGTATGCTCGGATGCTTGCGAACCAACGCCGCCGGGAATGGTGAGCTGTTGACCGATTTGAATCGTGCTGGAAGCAAGCCTGTTACTGGCTTTCAGCCCGGCTAATGAAACCCCGAAACGCTGGGCGATCATCGAAAGACTGTCGCCGCGTTTAACCGTGTATGAGCCAGGCACGATGCCGTTTTGTTGTTGCCAGGCGATCAGCGAATCACTCGGCGGTGCAGCGTAAAAGTAATTCACCACGCCCTGGGCAATGGCGCCTGCAAGCCGTTGCTGAAACTGTGAGGTGTTGAGCTGGCGTGCCTCGGCCGGATTCGTCAGATAACCGGTCTCTATGAGAATCGAAGGGATGTCCGGCGAGTTCAGCACCTGCAGTGAAGCTTGCTGAACCTTGTCCCGCCGCAGGCGGGTGATCCCATCGAGTGATTCCAGCACGCGGGTGCCGGCAATCAGACTCTGTTCCATGCTCCAGGCCATTTGCAGTGAGACCAGGGTCAGGGCGACGTCATCATCCAGCACCTCCAGGCTAAGATCACCGCCGACACCACCCAGCAGGTCGGCCTGGTTTTCCTTCTCGGCGACGCGACGAGCATTCTCCCGGTCGGCACGATCACCGGATAAAGCGTAGAGGGTCAGGCCACGTGCATTGTTATTACGATACCAGTCTGCGTGGATAGCAATAAACAGGTCGGCGCGATTATTACGGGCAATTTCCGGTCGACGTTTCAGTTCCACGTAGTAGTCACTATTTCTGATCATCACCGGCTTATAACCGGCCATGCTATTGAAGCGGGCGAACAGGGCACGGGAAATCGCCAGCGTGATGTTCTTCTCCTTGATGCGCTTATCGACCCCCAGAGCACCCGGATCATCGCCACCATGACCAGCAGAAATAGCAATGACAATGTCTCTCTTCTCGGTCACCACCGGGGCTCGGGTCGCGCTGCTACCGCGCGCGCCAAACCCTGCCGGCGCCTCATCGTAGAGATCCACGACCAGGCGGTGCCCGAGCTCGGTATTCGGCGCCAGACTAAAGCCGGTGGGTTCGACGGCACTGTTGATATCCAACACGATTCTCAGGGTATTGGCCTCTCGGGTCCCACTCCTGATCCCGGTGATAGGACTATCGCGGAGATCCAGCCCGGTAAGCGAGCCGGTGAGAGAAGAATTCTCAATATCGATAACAATTCTCTCGGGATTGGCCAGGGTGAACAGATTAAAATCTGCGCGCTCGCTCAGATCGAATACCAGGCGCGTGTGATCCGGCGCACGCCAAACCCTCACCTCCTCCACTTCGGCGGCATACAGAGGTGCGGTTACCAGTACAAGGGTTGAAATCACCCGCATAACTGACTGACTTAAACTACTGCGAAAATTCATAGTAAATTGTTTACGGCATAGTTCGCGTTGTCTATAAGTTTCGGCCTGAGGCCCACAATCTTTTGGCTATAGCCTCGCCCTTTTTAGAGTTTGATTGACACCCGAGCAGGCGTCCCGTTCCCTCAATTTCGATATCCACGCGTAGATCTGGCGGTGGAATCGCCCCGATCCCTCGTTCCGCCCACTCCACGATACAGAGGTTTTCCGGGCTGAAATAGTCTCCGACCCCCAGGAATTCCACTTCCTCCGGATCATCCAGTCTGTAGAAATCGAAGTGATAGAGTTTGCAGTGCTTGAATTCATAGGGCTCCACCAGGGTAAAGCTTGGGCTCTTCACCGCGCCGGGATAACCATAGCCTCTCAAAATGCCGCGCGTCAGGCTGGTTTTACCGGCACCAAGATCACCATGCAGATGCAGTGTCCCACCCATTGTGGGGACACCCTGGCCCGTGCATACCTCAGCCAGAGAAGTGGCGGCATCGGCGAAAGTAGCCTGTGCCAATTGAGCACCAAAGAGCAGCATCGCTGACTCGTCTTTAATATGAAGCTTTTTATTAGACACAACTTGGGCACCTCTGAATAATGTCATGCAATCGAGGGATTCACTAACTGGCGGATAAACGGAAACAGATCCGTAGCCACCATGCCGCGCTCACCCTCTGCTACCATGGCCAGATCGGCGGCTTCTCCATGAATGCAGACTCCGCAACAGAGGCTGGTTTGCATGCTGTGACCCTGGGCAACAAGGCCCGCGATAATACCGCTTAGGACATCACCCATGCCCGCGGTCGCCATGCCCGCATTACCCTCGGTACTAAGAAACACCTGGGCTTGCGCACTATCTTCGCTTTCAACGCAGAGGAGGCTGCCACTGCCTTTCAACAAACAACTACCGCCCCAGCGTTGAAGCAAGGACCTTACCGCTGTGAACCGATCATTCTGGATCGCCGCTACGGAACAATCCAGCAGCGTTGCCGCTTCTCCCGGGTGCGGAGTAAGTATCCAGTTGTCTCTTTTTAAGGGGTTGGCGCTGCGTTGGGCTAATAAATTCAAGCCGTCGGCATCCATTACCAGTGGTATATTGTGAGCAATCTGAGCGCTCAAGGCCTGTCGGAATAAATCCTGACCCCAAGGTCGGCGTCCTAATCCCGGCCCCAGTACGATGACACTGGCTTTCGATATTTGTTCTGCTATTTCGGCGCCTTCATCCTCGGTGCCCAGCACCATCAATTCTGGTCGCCGCGCCAGCACGGCCGGACGATGGCAGGTACGGGTAATCAGACTGACGAGGCCAGCGCCGGTTCTCAGTGCAGCTTCTGCTGCCATCAATGCAGCGCCACCATAGCCATAATCACCACCCAGTACCACCACGTGG
The DNA here is from genome assembly GCA_002731775.1 of Gammaproteobacteria bacterium. Lineage (GTDB taxonomy): Bacteria > Pseudomonadota > Gammaproteobacteria > Pseudomonadales > Pseudohongiellaceae > UBA9145. The sequence continues at coordinate 19,619 of PCCP01000097.1, read as the reverse complement.
CCATGACTGCCCTTGTGAGAGGAGCGGGTCCTTGGCACCAGGATTTTCGAAGTGATATTGATATCGATGCGCAGTGCTGATGGCGCCGGCGCCGTGGTCGCCGAATAGACGCCCTCTGGAATATCCAGGTCGGAAAAGTGAATGCTGCCGGTGAAGTCCCGGCCACGATGGGTCAGCAAGCCCTGTTTCATGCCTATGAACGTCACCGTATGATCGGCACACACCGCGATACCGAGTTGCTCCCCGGTATCGGCACTAAGCCCGGAGGGGATATCCAGCGCCAGTACCGGACAATCCTCGGCGTTAATATGCTCGATTGCTTGCCGGTACTCGCCTGCAACTTCACGATCAAGGCCGGTGCCCAGCAAAGCATCGACGATTACCGTATGCAAATGAGCGGGGTGCGCCTCGGCAAGGAAGTCGGCGCAAGCGATCACTTGCACAGCCCGTTCGCCGGCCCACTGCCAGGCAATGCGGGCGTCGCCTTTTAGTTGCTGTGGGTCAGCAACTGCGATGAGTTCCACTCCGAGGCCATGCTCGCGGGCCAGACCGGCAACTATGTAGCCATCGCCACCGTTATTGCCGCTGCCGACGAATATACGCAGGTGTTGAACCTGGGGCCAGGCCTCCAATAACTGGTTAAAGGCGACCGCCCCGGCTACCTGCATCAATTGGAAGCCGGCGATGCCGAATTCCTCGATGGCAATGCGGTCTAATGCCTGGACTTGCGTGGCTCGATACAGATTGCGGGGCAGCTTGGTGGTGAAATCGGTCATTTATCAAACTTTTGAATCAGCCGCCGCACCAGACGCAGACCACTCTCCAACTCCTCGATGGGGATGTCTTCGGTAGTGCCAAGCGCCCAGGGATCCTGGACCTCACGCAGCATGTTGTAAACTTCCGTGCCAGCGTCCGTGAGGGTGACGATCACCGAGCGTTTGTGCCTGGGATTGACCTGGTAAAACAAGAGGTTATCACTAACCATAACATCGGTGATGCGTTGCACGGCCTGGCGGGACTGACCGAGCGCACGAGCGATGCCGGGAACGGTCAGGCCCCGACCGGAAAGGGCGATGGCGCCGATCACCTTCCAGCGAGCGCTGGTCAAGCCCAGCTTTTCGGCCATGGCATCGCCTTCGGAGATCAGCAGGCCATTTAGTCGAAACACCGAAAGAACGAAATCCAGGAATAACATGCGTTTTGGAGAATGCACTGGCTGGGTAACCTCCGGGCGACGGGTTTTGATCTAATAATGTCAGCATGTTGTCATTGCTGGGTGTGGCAGTCAATTGATCTGATACAGTTTGCGGTAGCCTGGGAACTACTAACGAAACCACTACCACTGTAGTAGTAAACAGATAGTTGTTCCGGTCAGCTTACTGGATAACGTTGAGCTCCGGATCCAGACCCTGGTGTGGACGCCAGAGTTGAGAATCAACCCAAGGATACCATCGTGATAAAAGCATTGGTTCCAGTTCTCCACAATTCGGATTATTCGGCCGTAAACCGAATCGATTCAATGCGGACGCAGGCCCGACGCTAAGCTCCGGTTAGATTACAGCGGAAACAGCCCCGGTTGTTGCGCCGAGTTTTGATGAAGTACAATACCAGACTTCATTAACTGTGGTGTTCGAAATCATCGGTGAAGATTCCGCCGACAACTAGCTTCTCTCTCCGATACCTGGCAGCACCATGGCTGGCTGCGGTGCTGTGTTGCGGTATCACCGCAGCCTATGGCGACTCAATCTACGACGCCAACCGCCTGTTGCGCGTCACCGATACGGGTGATCGCTTCGAGTCGATGGCCCTGCAGCAGACCCGTGACATCATCAGAACCTACTCGAGTATCGTCAGCATGTCGGCAGAGGTGGCGCTACCGCTGAATCTGAAGCGGACCATCGCCGCCTGTTATGCAGAAGCCTATGCCTGGGACAAATTCAGGCCAGGTATTGCGCAAATTCTTGTGCAGGTGCTGAATCAGAAAGAGCTGCTTTTGCTAATCGATTTTTACAGTAGCCGCAGCCTGCCGCCCAAGGAAATCCCGGCCTTCAAGAACGTCATTGCTAAAGCCGACCAGATCCAGCGATTGTCAGCAGATTACATATACGCCCATGCCAATAGCTGTGTGGACAGAGATGCCGAATTGATTTTCTCGTATTTAGGGAGTCTCTGATTAGCAAAGCAGGGAATAACAACGAAACTGGGGCGGACGCTGTCGACGCAGAAGAAACCAGGGAATGGATGGAAGCACTGGCAGACATTTATGATCTCTATGGCGATGAGGGGGTTAATGAACTGTTGGCCGGCCTCTCGAATTGGCGCAGCACACAGCAGATCTCTTACCCTGCAGCCTCCGTGAATACGCCTTACCTGAATACTATTCATGTTTCTGAACAGCCGGCCTATCCCGGCGATCGAGAGATAGAACATCGCCTGGAGAATATCCTGCGCTGGAACGCGATGGCAATGGTGCTGCGGGGGCAGGATGCCGGCACCGGGGTCGGCGGTCACATCGCCACCTATGCCTCTGCCGCGACCTTGATCGAAGTCGGATTCAATCATTTCTTTCGAAAAAAATCGGCGAACTACGGTGGTGACCTGGTGATCCTGCAGCCCCACACCGCTCCCGGTATTTATGCCCGCTCCTGGCTAGAAGGCGTGCTGGAAACTGAGCGCTTCGAGAACTATCGACGAGAACTCCAGAGCGGAGGTGGTCTCACTTCCTATCCCCACCCGCGCTCTATGCCACAGTACTGGCAGGTGGCGAATGCGTCGATGGGGCTGTCGACACCGACGGCAATTTACCAAGCCCGCTTCGCCAAGTATCTTGAGAATCGCGGACTGAAGCCGAAGCTCGGTGGCAAGGTATGGTGTTTCATAGGCGATGGGGAGACCGATGAGCCGGAAGTACTGGGCAGCATTAACATCGCAGCGAGAGAACAACTGGACAATCTGATTCTGGTGGTGAACTGCAATTTGCAACGTCTCGACGGTCCGGTGCGGGGTAATGGCAAGATCATTCAGGAACTGGAAGCCTCCTTCACCGGCTCCGGCTGGGATGTAATCAAGGTGATCTGGGGCAGCGGCTGGGACAAACTGCTGGCCGAAGACGTAAACGGCACCCTGCGACAACGCATGGAAGAATGTGTGGATGGAGACTACCAGCGTTATTCGATATTGCCGGGAGAGCGGCAAAGGGAGCACTGGGTAGACGGAAACCCCGAGCTCGAGAAGATGATGGAATCGCTCTCAGATGCCGAGGTGAAACAAATCAAGCGGGGAGGACAGGACACCGTCAAGATTTATGCCGCCTACCATCGCGCCATCAACAATACCGGCAAGCCGACAGCAATCCTCATCAAGACCGTCAAGGGCGACGGCATGATTGGTGCCGAAGGCAGCAATACCGTACATCAAAAGAAAAACCTGGACCACGATCAACGCCTGTTAATCGCCAGAAACTTCGACATACCACTGCATGATGACGCAATAAAAAACGCCGAGCCCTTTAGACCACCGGAAGACAGTCCGGAGCTGCAGTACCTCAGGAGCCGACGCGCAGCACTGGGTGGCGTAATTCCTGTCCGCGAGAGCACTTGCAAAAAACTGCGGGCGCCGGGGCCGAAAACATTCGAGTCCCTGCTGGCTGGTTCAGGCAAGCGGCCACAGTCGACTACCATGTCCCTGGTAAGGATTCTGTCGGCGCTACTGCGGGATAAGACTCTGAACCGATACATCGTGCCAATCGTTCCGGATGAAGCACGCACCTTTGGCCTCGAAGCCCTGTTCAAGATAGCCGGCATCTTCTCTTTGCAGGGGCAACGCTACACCCCGGTGGATGCCGGGACCCTGTCGGCCTATCGAGAGGCTGAAGACGGTCAGATTCTACAGGAGGGAATCTGTGAAACCGGCGCCCTCGCCTCTTTTCTTGCGGCCGGGACTGCCTACTCTATTCATGGCTTGCCCATGATTCCATTCTATTTTTTCTATTCCATCTTCGGCTTCCAGAGGGTCGGCGACATGATCTGGACCTGCGGTGATATGTTATGCCGGGGTTTCTTAATCGGAGGCACCGCCGGCAGAACCACGCTCAATGGTGAAGGCATCCAGCATCAGGACGGCCATTCCCAGGTGGTTGCAAACACCTATCCGAATCTGAAGAGCTATGACCCGGCTTTCGCCTACGAACTGGTGGTGATCGTGCGGGAAGGCATCCGCCGCATGTATGAATTGCAGGAAAATATCTTCTATTACATTACCGCCTATAACGAAAATTATGTCATGCCGCCAATGCCGGCAAAGAAAAACCTGGAGCGGGCGATTATCGCCGGGGCATACCTGTATACGAGTTCGAAGCCGGCAAAACAAGGTGGGAAGAAAACTGTAGATCGCGGCGAAATTCATCTGCTGGCCAGTGGCTCGATCATGCAACAGGCCATCGCCGCCAGCAACTTGCTGGTAGCGAGAGGCCACGCCGTCTCGATCTGGAGCGTCACCAGTTATAACGAGTTATACCGGGAAGCGGAAGCCTGTGAGCGCCACAATCGACTGCATCCCTTTGCTAAATCAAAGACGCCTTACCTCGAGCAATTGTTTAGCGATAAAGGTGGAGTTTATGTCGCCGTCACCGATTACATGAAGGTGTTACCTAATTGCATCGCAAGCTGGATGCCAGACAATTTCACGATTCTGGGTACCGACGGCTACGGTCTCAGCGAAGCCAGGCCAGCGCTTCGAAAATACTTCGAGATTAGCCCCGAATACATTTGTCATGCCGCCCTGGTAGGACTCTATCGGGACGGCAAGCTCAACACTATGGAGTTAAAAAAGCAGCTAAAAGGATTGGATGTGGATGCAGATAAGTTAAACCCGATGGACAGGTAGCTAAGCATCGGGTTTGGAGATCTGCATTTACTATTTCAAAGCAGACGCTACTTCTGAACTATCTCGATTCTTACGCCGTCAGGTCCTTCGGCAAAGGAAATGCGAATGTCGCGAAAATCCCGTGGATCCATGGAAAAAACCACGCCATTGGCTTTCAATTTCTCTGCCCCGGCATCCAGATCTTCAAAATTCCAACCCAGGTGATCGAAGCTTCGGCCCTCGGTCGGGGCGATATCGCCTCTGGCCTGTGCTACCAGCAGCCAGATATCACCGTAATTTAAGCCGGGCAAGGCGCCGGCAAACATCTCGCTCTCGCCACCGAAATTTTCGGCATACCATTGCAGAGTCGACTCCGGGTCCGCAGATGACAGGTGCAGGTGATGTATGCCGCGCAAGTTGGCGTCGTCTATGAGTTCGATCTTGGTGCCCCAGGGATCTTCGACAAAGCCAATCTGCATACCACTAAACTCGATCAGGTCACCGAGTTGAGTGCCTCCATCGGCAACCACAGCGGCTACGACTTCTGCTACATTGGGCATGGAGAAGCCGAAATGGTCGACGCCGGTACCTACGGATCCTCCCGTGGGTTCACGCTCGAAGAAGATCACGGCGATATTGCCATACATGACCCGGTCGATGGAAAGATTGGGATCACTGCGGCGCATAAACCGCGCCGCCTCCCCACCAAAATGTTTCACATACCAATTTACTGCAGCCTCGGCACTGGGAGCGGCGAGATGGACGTGGTCATAGGGTGCGGCCTGAGCGAGACCTGAGAACAACAAACACAGGGTCGCCAACAGTGAGCATTTTTTCATGGGGTTTCTCCTATTATAATTATTTCAATTAGACCATAGCTGTCGGTGAGCTAATGGGTCATCGAGTACATCAGATAATTAATTCCCAGTCGATAAGCTGAATTTGCATAACGCGTGGGGTAGGCCGGATGGTAGGTGTGCTCCCAGCCATCACCCATGTCGGAATTCCAGTTGATCAACACCATAATCCGGCCATTTTCGTCGAGAATGGCGTGATTGGTGGCGAAATGGATACCCTGCTCACCGTACTCATCGGAGCGATACAGTGCCGGAATCATCTGCGGGCCATCGATATCATAATAGACATGAAAAATTTCATGGTCTGACGCCAGTTCGATGATTTCCCGATCCGGAAAAACCTGGCTGAAGGCGGCATAAAAATTATTCCACTGCTGCTGACCCCAGAAATCATCGACCAATAGAAAACCACCGCGCAGCAAGTACTCTCGCAGGTTTTCAGTTTCCCCAGGACTGAGAGTCAGGCCACCGCCTTGTCCGACTTCGAGCATGTAGAGAAAGGGATAATCGAATATCTGGTCATCATCCAGACGCAGAACGATAGGCTCGCTCATGACCCGGACATTGGTCAAACGGGAAACGCCGCGCAGAAAATTCACATCGGCATCGGGAAAATCTATGGACCAGGGGCCATAACCGCGACCTCGCCCCCAATAGGTATCGAATCGCACGCGCACGAAATTAAACTCGCCCGCGTTATCATAGGCGAGATCGGTCGGTGCTACCTGTCCGCTGACCACCGGGGCAGCAATAATAAATACAAATATGAGGTTGCGAAAATTCAACATGGGATCCCGGTTCGACGCTAAGGCACCTCTGAACAATGGCATATGGTCTCTGGATTACAGGTTTTATTCAAGTCTATGGCGGTCCTGTTTAAGCGATATCATCGCCGCCTGCTCTCGATTACCGCAGTGATGCGCAATAGTCCTCGTTACTTATTGCGGGGGTGAACCAGATAAAATCATAGGCTGGAACGGCGCCGAATTGTTGTAAGTATTCGGATGGATCGGTGATCTCAGGATCGACCTCCATGAACGATAGCGCCACAATGTTGTTATTTATTGGCGCATCGTCGGGCTGCATATTCTGGGCGCGCAAATAGTTCGGAACTCCAAGATCCTGGCGGATATGGTAATTACCGGCGACCAGCACACTGAGTTTATCTTGGTCCGTTGAATTCATACTGCCTGCCATAATAAAGTCCCGATACTGTTGCACCCGCACCATCGCCGGAAACTGGGACTCGGGTAGCAGGCCGCAGTGGCTTTCGTCGATATCGAAGTTAAGCTGCTCCATCGTCGATGCATCCAGTACGCCCTGGATCGTAGCGGGCAGTGCCTCGCTGTACACCTGCATCATGCGCGCCGAATTAATGTTCGCCGCCGTCATTGAAATGCCCCCGCGATAGAGCGCGTCGACGAGGGGCCCGTAAAAAGACCAGTCCCAACCCTCTTCGTCCCACTGTAAGTAATTCTTGAGCTCGTCGAGGCTGGATAGTTGCTGCTGCTGAATGTCATCCAGCAAATCTTTAGCGTCAGTATCCAGCATTTCGAAGGCGACCTGGGAAATGAGCTGCTTAGCTATCAGGTAGTCGAGAATCGCTGCCTGCAAGTGATGATGATCGGGATTGTCGTGCTTCTCCCCTAATAGAAGATAACTGGCGCCTTCAACCGCCACGAGGAGATCGTTTAATGGAAGAAATTTTGATGTCCTGCTATTGAATATCTTTCCAACAAAGGGATGGTCAGAATACAATTGCGACTCCCAGGTTGCAGGTAGGTCAACCTGGGCCTGTACCGCCGCCGTGAATGCCAGGACAGCGGCAACAAGTAGTGATCTAATTGGATCCACCCATCTTTTGCCACTGCGCATATATTTCATCGTTCCAGTAACTCTGGAAGTAGGCGATTGCAGCTAACTTGTCTGCTTCATTCAGAACATTTTCGAAGGCAGGCATATTACCTCCGAAGGCGGCGCCGCCGTTATTAATGACCTGCAGTAAGACAGAATTCGGGTGATGCCAGGCATGGGCCGTGCCATTCAGTGGCGGCGGTGGGAAAGAGCCATCGTCAAGGCGCGCGCGCCAATCATTCACCAGACCCTCGGCGTTGTCACCATGACACTGCGCACAATTGTTGGCGAATACCACGGATCCGGTGTCTACCTGGGGCTGACTGTACCACCTACCGGCCTCTGCCATGGCCTCCGGTTCAGGTCCGGGTCCGATTTCTGACTCGCTGCAACTACTCAGGATAAAACTAAGAACTAAAACCAAAGGTCCAAATGTTGTCTTGATGCGCATTGTCTGTAACCACACTCAATCGGATTTCTTCGGGTAATCGAAATTCACCAATGTCGCCTCGCCCAGTTCGACATCGGCCCAGCTCTCGATGGCCAGACTCAGTTCAACCAGTCCACTGGTGGGAATATTGTCGATGTCCGATTCGGCCATCGAATTAGCAAAATCTGTAATCGCCGGATTGTGCCCTACCAGCATCGCAGACTCACAAGTTTCATCTACCAGTCTGGCTGCCTTCAGAAACATGTTAGCGCCGGCAAAATAGAGCTCCGGATTGCTGATGATATCATCCCTGGGAAAGCCCATCTGTTTCGCGAATAACCTGGCCGTGGATTTTGCCCGTATAGCAGGACTGCAGATTATGCAATCCAGATCCGGATGTGTTTTCCTGAAGCGACCCGCCATTATCGGCACATCGCCGATGCCGCGGTCGCTGAGTGGCCGCTCAAAATCCTTCAGCTCCGGATTATCCCAGCTTGATTTGGCATGGCGCAGCAAATAAAGGGTTTTCATTAATGGGCTTCAGAGCTTAACTCTACTATTCGATATGAAATCAGGACCCGGGCACCTATTTTCGGAGTTATACCGCAATTACGCGGTTAACTCCAGAGCTGACGCGGGATAGCGAGCGAAGCATTGCCTCTTCTTCCCTAAGCCGAGTCCCACTTCTGCCGAAATAATGTAGAATACCGCGCTTTTAAAAATGGAACCCGAAATATGCGATCGATAGCCTTACTATTCATGCTTACATTCATGGCATTAACAGCTAATACAGCCCTGGCCCAGGAAGAAAATGGGATAACGAGGGAAATAGAGCTAGGGGCACTGTTTACTTCGGGTAACACGGAGGATCAAACTCTTAACTTTACGGGCACCATCGGTTTGCTTCAAGACCAGTGGGAATACATGTTTTCGTTGGATGGTTTGTTCTCGTCAAATGAGAATGATGTAACCGGGCAAAGATTCTATGCAGTTGCCAGTGCCAACTACGAGTTTTCCGAGGATAGTTTTTTCCTGACCAGGATTGCCCATGAAGATGATCGCTTCAGCGGATTCGATAGTCAGTCGGACATCACGTTTAACTACGGTCGCAGACTGCTGGATAACGTAGCGGATATGGGCCTGACTCTAAACGCCGGTATCGGCGCCCGCTGGTCGCGACTCACCGATTCTGATTTCGATGAACCCATAGTAAGACTGGCCGGCGAATACAATTGGAAAATATCGGATACTGCCTCCTTCAATCAGCAGCTCAGTGCAGAGGCCGGTAGTGAGACCAACATTTTTCGCTCCGAGACCAGTATTGAAACCCAAATTCTCGACAATTTGTCATTACGATTTTCGATTAACATCAAGCATCAAACCGATGTACCGGTAAGTCGTGAGAGAACGGACACCGAAACAGCAGTAACGTTTGTTATGAATTTTTAGTCGGCGTTGCAAAGGAGCCCTCGCGTTGACAACATACACGAATGCAATTGAGAGTGTATCCGCGGCAGATCTCCGAGTCGATACGAGACCAGTCTCAGTGGTGCTGCGATAGCCGGGTAGGTCGGCTGCGGCGGAGGCCATACCAATGGGTTTCCGGCAGAGCATAGATTCCGGAAAATTCCTGCTGCAGAGTACTTGAAATTGAGCTATCTTTGGATGGCGTGGTTTCACCGCATAGCCCGACACCGAGTAATTGAATTTGAGCATCTCATCATGCGTCTGCTTCAAATCCTGCTTTCATGCTTTATTCTGATTCCCTCGCTGGGTTGGACCGACCAGACTGATCCCCGCCTGGATGAACTCTTTGTTACCCTGAAACAGACAGCCGATGGCCAGGTAATTCGAAGCACCGAAAATCGAATCTGGAGTATCTGGCTGCAACACACAAACTCCACCGTTGTAAAGTTGATGCAAATGGGCTCTGCGCGCATGAATGGCCGGCTTTATTCGGATGCCCTGCTCATATACAGCAGCATTATAGAGAACTTCCCCGATTACGCCGAGGCCTGGAATCAGCGCGCAACCCTTTATTACATCGTTGGCAACCATGATGCGTCCATTGCCGATATCGAGAAAGTCCTGACATTGGAGCCCAGGCACTTCGGCGCGCTATCGGGATTGGGTCTGGTCTATATCCAGCGCGAGGAACTTAACAAGGCCAAACATGCCTTCGAGGATCTGATTGCAGTCCATCCCAATAGCCCAAATGCGCAGCAGAACCTGCAATCTGTCATTGATAGCCTTCGCCGAAATGTAATCTAAGGAAAGTACCAGAACAACCAACCCCTGTTAACACAGAAGAAGCGAGAATACTGGCATGAAAAGTATAAACCCCCCCGGGGGTGTGAATAGACGAAGAAGTCAGGATAGTCCGAGTAAATGAAGGGACTTACGCCAAGAGTCACGGCAGCTTTGGTACCGATAAATATTCGCCCATCATTCTGGATTGGGGAATAAATGCTGCCGATAGCCCCTACGTGTGGGATTAAGGAGCAGGTGTTGGGACATATTTTCCAGCGCACAGAGGACGCAGAAAGAGCGCAACCAGCCTACTTTTCGGGCACCCACTACTTCACCCACGAAAACGAGGAAAAGGCAGAGTATTACTGGACCATGGCACAGGAACTGGACCCGGATAGCTGGAATTATCTGCCCCAGGACCTGTTCTTCGAAGAGGGTGGATCGGCCAGACCCGCATGGCGCACAAGACGGACCGTCGAGAAGAGACCTACTATGCTCCCCTGAAAATTGAGGAACAGATCAATAGTAGGATACGCACATAAGCATAAGTGGTATGAATAAAAAAGGGTCGCAACAATGCGACCCTTTGTATTTCCGACCGAGGTTTAACGGCCACTTCACCCTGCTTTCGCAAGGGCTTGGATCAATCCTACTGGCGAGTACCGGATACGCCGAAGGCACCAAAATCACTATCGAATTCGCCTTCAATCGAATCGCCTTCGACTGTGCCGCTGAATTCCAGCACCAGGGTCTGGCCCTGGGCATCGACTTCTGCCGTGAATGTAACTATATTGCCATCATAGGTGATGCCATCGATCGGTGCTTCGCCGAGAGCATCGGCCGCCATGGTGCCAGAGCCATCTTCATTTAGTGTCAAGGTAGCCGGGAGTGCGCCCAGGGGAGTATTCATCTCGACACCCCATACACCTACAGCGGGAGGAGGGCCGCCTGCGGCACAACCAACCAAAGTAGCCAGGGAAAGTACCAACAGACCGCTCATTAATTTTTTCATATTCAATTCCACCTTTATGTAAACCCTATAGCCCAAATCGTTAAATAGCGAAAGCCTAATCTTGCCGCAAGATCGTGCCCCGGCAGCTTTCGCCCCAAAATCCCCCTTGTTGGGAGTTGCCTCAATTGCGAAACAGATGGCCTATTGTCCGGTTAATAGCGGTGCAGTCAACCGAAATAATCCTGTCCCTGGCCCGATCTGCCTCAGAAATTCGCCATGTCATGAAGCTTAGGGGATTTTTCAGGCGGTGAGCCAGCGTTGATTCCTTCTTTCGAAGCCCAGTGTATTCACGACTTCTCTCTCGATCCCGGCCATATGAGAAACCCCATAGAATATGCTGATGGAGAAAAATTTCTCGCCCTTCGATTGCATGATCTTCTGTAACTGAATTGGGCTAAGATCGGCGAGGCGAAAATTTACCCCCGTCGTGGGGATTGCAGCAATCAGGCAAAAAGCGACCACCCTGGCGGCAAAACAGTCCCATACAGAAGTTATTTGTCTTAACTCTATAAAATTAATTCGCTATCCATTGAAGGCAACTCCAAGCGCAGGGCATTGATCCAACGCTGTGCTGGTAACTCGAAAAGTGATCAACCCCAGGCGATTTGCAGAATTTCCATGACCTGTTGCGCCGATTCCAGGCGCCGGGGATTATTCCTGACCACCGGATGTTTGATCGCCCGCTCCGCGATTGCCGGCAACTGATCAGATTGCACCTCCAGCTGCTGCAATGTGGTAGGCAAATCCAGGCTTGCAATCAGATTTCTAACCGCATCGGCCGCGCTCTGCCCGGGATGACCCAGGGCGTCGGCGATAGCCTTCTGCTGCTGACTATTATTTTGAGAATTCCATTCCAGAACAGCAGGCAGCATGACGCAGGAAGTATACCCATGGGGCACGCCGCACAGACTACCAAGAATGTAACCAATACCGTGGCTACCGCCATGGGCGACAGTACCGAGTCCGCAGCAAGCTAACCACACCGCCTGCTGATTGAGGCTGCGGGCGCCCAGATCATCGGGGTTGTTTTTGGTTTGCGGCAGGGATTCGGCGAACAGGCGCATGGCGTGCAGGAAATGTCCATCCAGATAGGCATGGGAATCAACGGAGCAGTAACCTTCGATGGCATGATCGAGTGAACGGATCGCCGTCGACAACCACAGCCACTCCGGTGTATGCACCGAAAGTGCCGGATCGTAGATGATATGTTGGGGGCACAGATCGATGCCCCTATATCCTTCTTTTGCAGACTTTTGCGTATCCAGCACGCCAGCATTGTTGCTGAACTCGGCCCCGGACAAGGTGGTTGGTACCGCGATCTGTCGAATTTTCGAGGGTTTGGAAAACAGGCTGTAGTCGCCGGCTTTGGGACCCCGGCTGCCATCACCGAGTTGTGCATATTGCAATAGCTCCGCTTCGGTCTGAATGTCCTGGTCTATTGCCAGCTGTACCACTTTGCAGGCGTCAATAATTGACCCACCCCCCAGGGCCACCAACACATCAGCACCGGTATCTCGAGCGGCTTGTAGTGCCTTCAACACATCGGCTCTCGGGGTATGGGCGCCAATTTCTGTAAAAAGCCCGGCGTAATGATCACCGAGAACATCCTCTAAGGCCTGGAATTCCCCGGTTGTCTGGCTCAAGGTCCTGGATGCCACCAGAAAGACTCGTTCCGCGCCCATCAATTCAACCAACCCCGGCAGTACCGATTTCACTGCCGCACCACTGTTAACTGACTCGAGGGCACTGTAATTAAACTGTATTGACTCCAGCTCCAGGGACTGATTCATAGACTCTAGCTCGCTCCTCGTAATGTGGTTTTCCCTGAGTCCGCCACTATACCTATTGCCGTCCGACAAATCCTGAAAACAAAGATTCGGTAGTGCAACTTCGGTGTCGCCGCATTGCCGGAAGAACAGACTGTGCCGAGAGCATGTCTCACGATGGGTGCACTTTCGTGTTGATGCGGGTATTGGCCTGTTATATTCTTCACCCAGACATCCATCGAGGGGATTGACAATGGCAACTTTTAAGGTAAATGGTTTTGAGAAAAATCTGGATATAGAGCCAGATATGCCGCTACTGTGGGCTCTCAGAGACGAGTTGGGCATGACCGGCACCAAGTTCGGTTGTGGCATAGCCTCCTGCGGCGCCTGTACGGTGCATGTAAACGGCCGCGCCGTGCGCAGCTGTACTACGCCGGTGAGCGCGGTGGAAGGACAGGACATCACCACCATCGAAGGCCTTGCCGCAATGGCGGCAGGCACGAATGCCTCGGTGCCGAATCTAACTGCGGTGCAGCAGGCCTGGATAGATCACCAGGTCCCCCAGTGTGGCTACTGCCAGTCCGGCATGATCATGGCTACCTCCGCATTGCTGGCCTCGAATCCGAATCCCACCGATGCGGAAATCGACAGCAACATCACCAATATTTGCCGTTGCGGCTCCTACCCCCGGGTACGCAGAGCCATTCGTTCACTGGCGAACGCCTAAAGGCACAGGAGACTATCCATGAAAAAAATAAGCAGAAGACGTTTCCTGATCACCTCGGCCCTGGTTGGCGGCGGTGTATTGATTGGCTACTCGGCGACCCGACCCAGCAGACACCGACTGGCGAACACCGATCTGGCCCAACGCGGCGAGCACTATGTCACCTCCCTCCTGAAAATCGAAGCCGATAATACGGTCACTGTCTACGTGCCCCATTCCGAAATGGGGCAGGGCGTGCATACCTCGCTGTCGATGATGGCTGCCGATGAACTCGATGCCGACTGGGAGTTGGTCAAAATCGAACAGGCGCCGGCAATAGACCTGTTCGCCAATGGCGACATAATCAAGGGCTTCGCCAGGGAATTTGGTGTGCCAAGTTTTCTCGAAGGCTTGGTTAGTGTCAGCGCCATAAAAGTTGCGGAACTGATGAATATGCAAATTACCGGTGGCAGTTCGTCCGTGCGTTTCACCGGTGAGTTTGGCATGCGCACTGCAGGCGCCGCAGCACGCCAAATGTTAATCGAGTGTGCCGCTACTCGCTGGGGTGTGACTGCAGAGGAATGTACTACGCAGCTGAGTCACGTGCACCATAATGCCAGCGGTCGCTCCCTCGCTTATGGCGAACTGGCGGCCGATGCCGCACTGCTGGAACCGCCTGAAGATCCAGTATTAAAAGATCCTGCCCAATTTACCATCATGGGCAAGTCAATCTCCCGCGTTGACATCCCCGCCAAGGTCGATGGATCCGCCAACTATGGACTGGATGCGAAGCCTGCAGGCATGTTGTACGCGGCAATCAGGTTCGCGCCAGTATTTGGCACCAAGCTGGTTTCTGTCGATGCCGGTGACGTCTTGAGCCGCCGCGGCGTCAAGCGCATCATCGAGTTAGAAGATTCGGTAGCCGTGGTTGCAGACAGCTACTGGCGCGCCAGGGAAGCGCTGAAACTGCTTAGCTCGGTATTCGAGACATCTGCTAAGGACACAACTTCCAGCGCCGATATTTATGCTGGTTTCGAACGCAGCCTCGCCGACGAAAATGGCAGCAAAGTTATCGAACAGGGTGATACCGAGGCAGCGATGGAATCGGCCGCAGATGTGATTGAAGCGAACTACCGGGTCCCCTATCTTGCCCATGCCGCCATGGAACCGATGAATTGCACGGTGCATATTCATGACGACAAGGTGGACGTGTGGACTAGCACCCAGGATGCCCTCGGCATCAAGGCCAGGGTGGCAAAAATTGCCGGCGTCGCCGAAGACGATGCAAGCTTTCATCACAGCTATCTGGGCGGTGGTTTCGGTCGGCGCCTGCCATTCAACTGGAATGTCATCGATCATGCCACGCTCATCGCCAAAGAATTCGAAGTGCCGGTGAAAACCGTGTTGAGTCGTGAAGACGATATGCAGCAGGATTATTATCGACCTGCCGTTGCCAGCAATTTCAAGGCGGCGTTCGACGGGGAAGGCAATGTACTGGCCTGGCACAACCGCTTTACCGGCCCGGTACAAACTCCCGGCGCCTCGCACATTCCCTATGCAATTGCCAATCAGTCCATTCGCGTAGTCGATGGTGACACTCATGTACCCATCGCCGCCTGGCGTAGCGTAGATCATTCGCAGCAAACCTTCTTTACCGAATCGTTTGTCGATGAGATTGCCCATCGTGCCGGTAAGAATCCCTACCAGTTGCGCAGGGAACTGTTACAACAGCACCCCCGACATCGCAAGGTGCTAGAGGTGGCGGCCGAGGCTGCGGGCTATGGCCAGAACTTGCCTGAGGGCCACGCGCTTGGCATAGCCGTGCAGGAAAGCTTTGGCAGCATCGTCGCCGAAATTGCGGAAGTATCGATCGGCAGTAATAACGAGCCCGTTGTACACAAGGTAACCTGCGCCATCGATTGTGGCTGGGCGATTAATCCGGACACGGTGGAAGCCCAGGTAGAGAGCGGTATTATCTTTGGCTTAACCGCCGCGATGTATGGTGAGATCACTATCGAAAACGGAAGGGTTGCACAGAATAATTTCCCTGACTATGAGATGGTGCGGATGGCGACTTCGCCGGAAATCGATGTACATATCGTTGAATCCGGCGAGGCACTGGGTGGGCTGGGAGAACCTGCGACTCCACCGATCGCCGCTGCGTTAACCAATGCCATCTATATTCTGACCGGTCAGCGAGTGCGGGAATTACCCATCAAGAACCACGATTTTTCCCGCATCAATCCCATAGCCCAGGTTTAATAAATGGGGGCAGGTCTTACATGTTAGCACCGCCAAACGACAGTGCTAACATGTAAGACCTGACCCATTTAGCGCCCTTTTCTGGTTTCTGCCAGACTAGCGAATGTTTTCGGCGATACCGTTGAGCGTCGAAACTAAGCCTTCGTAACGCGTGCGGGTAATTCCACGGTAACTACCTGCTTCTTCGGCAAAATTTTCCGCCAAATCTTCAAGCGCATTGGCCGCGCGTCGGTTATTGCCGTTGCCACCATCCAACAGGGATTGAGCAGTATCCAGTGCCTCGTTTAATGCAATGGCCGAATTGCTGGCAATGTTGTTATCGCGCTGCAATTGGTCGAGATAGGCGCGAGCTACTACGGGCACATCGGGCCAGACAATGATCTTCTGAGTCTGAGCGTTTACGATGCCATTGAGTTCGGGCAGCGAAGCCGCAGCGATCTCGTTCTCGCTGAGAAAGTCACTGGCTTGCAGACTGAACACATCTAAGCCGCGGGAAATCTCGGTGCCAAAAATGTGACCGTTGTACCAATAGGTAGACCAATAGCCACCGGTAATTAATTCCTCAGTATCGATCGGTCCACGATCAAAATAGGCGATCTCTAGCGGATTGTTGGAATCGGTGAAATCTACCACCGAGACTCCTCCCTGGTACCAGGCCTGCACGAAAAGATCGCGGCCGGGCACTGGAATCATAGAGCCATTATGGGCGACACAGTTCTCTGTGTCTGATTGCGGCGCCGACATCTTGTAATGGCTACGGAACTGAAGCTTGCCGTCGACGATGTCATAGATGGCATCGGCTCCCCAGTTCAATGGATCTTGCGCACGACAGCGGGGTCGACCACCGCCACCCCATTCGTCGGTGAAGATCACCTTATCGCCGCGGTTATTGAAGGTGGCAGAGTGCCAATAGGCGAAGCCCGGATCGATGACCTGGTCCAGGCGTTCGGGGTTGACCGGATCGGAAATGTCCAGCAAAATGCCATTGCCGGAACAGGCACCGGCGGCCAGACCGATATCGGGAAAAGTGGTGATGTCGTGGCACTGGTTAGTCTCTCTGGTGGTCTGAGTGTCTTCACCGTGATCGCCACCGTCCCACAAGCCAGCCAGTGTGCCGGAATCCGGATCGGCGAAAATAAAAGGTCGGTTCACAATACGCGCATCCTGGGGTCGGTCCACGGGAATCTCGATCACCTCGATGCGGAACAGCGCCGAATTCGAATCCTCAAAGGGAGAATCGCTGGAACACTCGGCCAGTTCTTCGTCATCACGCACGCCGCTGGTACCCGAGACATAGACATAGATATTACCGTCTGCGTTGGCATTAGATACGACAGTGTGGGTATGGGAGCCGCGGCAGGTCTGCACCGCGCCCACTTGTATCGGGTTAGTGAAGTCGCTGACATCAAAAATACGGATGCCCTTCACGCGCTGTTGGCTAATCGGGTCCGGAACCCCCTCGAGACCACAATCCATTCGCCCACGGGCTTCCTGCACGGACATGATTAGCAGGTTGCCCACTAAAGATACGTCGCCTTGACCACCGGGACACACCACCGAGGCAATATGTTGAGGTGCGGCCGGGTTGCTGATGTCGTAGGTATTGAAGCCGTGATAGTTGCCTGCCACTAAATAGTTGCCGGCAAACAACAGGTCGGTATTGGAAAATCTTAACAACGCTGGACGGATATCATCATCCTCATCTTCCTCTTCGTCCTCGGTAGGCGTTTCCGGTGCCTGTCCGTTGGCCGTGGCCAATTCTTCTTCTATCTCTTGCAGTCGTCGCGCCGAGAGACCGGAGGGTCGGTCAGGGTCGAAGAATCCGGGCGGTTTTGGCAGCGAGGCGATGACTTGCATATTCAGGGCAGCCTCACCCGCGTCACGGAAGCCGGCCGCTAGCCCAACCCGAGGGTCGGGATTGAGACTGGCTAACACGATGTCCATGCGTTCGATTTCTGAGGTCTGGTCAGAGGTCACGTCGGAGGTGAATTCATACAACAGCGGATCCTGAGCCGAACCTTGCTGTTCTAAAAGCTCTTCCACCATGTCCAACGCCCCCTGATGGTGTTGAATCATACCCTCCAGATAGAGTCGGTCGAATTCCGCGCCTGCGGAGTCTTCCAGTTCTGCCATCTGTTCCGCGCTCAGCATACCGGGCATCATTTCGAATCCATCGTTATGGTGGGCCATCTGATCCGGCACCTCGAGATCACGTTGTTCAAGCCAGCCCTGCATCATGCCGATCTCATCATCCTGTGACAGGGTGATTCGCTGGGCCACTGCCAGCACCATGTCATTATTGGTGCGATTCTCCGCCAGAGCGGACATCTCTTTCGCTTGGGCGTGATGCGGGATCATGCCCTGTAAAAACTGAATATCACCCAGCGAGTATTGAATATTGGCCAGGTCGGATGCCTCTTCTGCACTGATCACGCGACTAGGCTCTCCCGGTGCACCAGGTTGAATGATGGGCACCTGAGCCAGGGTCGAGTTGACGGGAACTAATAGAGCGACGGCAAAGGCCATCAAGCAGCTTACATAGGGCGAGGTAATCAACAGCGTTTTCAATTGAATTCTCCGCTAATCCTTTTTTAGAATGGGCTTGGGATTGAGCTCGATTGCGCAGACGCCATTGTACCCATGGATTAGGGCGGTTGGGCAAGTGGGAATTTTGAGGCTGGGCAGCTGCACAATTCCTTAATTCGGCAGTGCGTAAGCAATTAATTGCGGTGCCACTTCAGTGAGCACGGCAACCACGATGTATTACCTCCCCCCATACTCGTAGCTCATCGGTGCAGCACACGCAGCCGCTGGCAGGGGTATGGAAGCCAGCGACAACAGATAGCCGTCGTTGGGGCGGCAAAAATGCGCTTCTCCTCGCCATCGCTCCAGTACGCCACGCCACGGCCGTGAAATCCAATTACATTAATCGGTGGGCCGGACGGGTAGACTTCCGGATTGTAAGTAAACAGCGTCTCACCGGTGGCTGCATCAAGGGCTGAGATCAGGTTCAGCGCCGTGATGATGTAGAGCCTTTCATCGATCTTTAGCGGCGTACCCTGAAAGTTGTTGATGTTGACATCGGGATTGGCTTGCTGCGGTGCTTCGATATCCAGTTCGGCGTCCATAGATGTCCAACGCCAGGCCACCTCCAGACTCTCGAAATTGGCTCCGCCGATCTGCCTCAGTGGTCAATACTTGGTGGAACCGGTATCGCCGCCGTAACTGGGCCAGTCACCAGACCCAGTGCCGTACTGGGCAGCCATATAAGGCATGTAGAGAAGGCTGGCCGCAAACAGCAGCGACTGGTAGGCCCACACACACATTCCTCTGGTTTTCCTGGTTTGAATCAACATTCGGAATACTCCCAGTTCGATAGTGATGAATTTTACGCTAACAGGAAAGACCTGACCCCGCACGTGACCCCGTGACGGTTGTTGATTGCTATGGTGGCTGTCCTGGGCCTAAAATTGGCACTAGAAACGTATAGGGAAGCCGAGCGCTTCCACCCACTCTACCTCGAAACCGGGGAACCGGGGAACCGGGGAACCGGGGAACCGGGGAACCGGGGAACCGGGGAACCAATCATGTTACAAGACAACAATCAAATTTATCTCGTAGT
>PCCP01000096.1 GCA_002731775.1 Gammaproteobacteria bacterium | reverse complement strand
GTCTGTGTGGCCAATGAAATCATGCAAGATTACGTACAGACTGGGTACCAGGAACAGAGTAATGATAGTAGCAAACAGGATCCCAAAGGCCAGGGAAATAGCCATCGGCACGATGAAAAACGTGGCTGGATTAGCCGTTATCATCAGGGGTACCAGGCCAATAAAGGTAGTGACCGAGGTAAGCACAATCGGCCGAAACCGTAACATGCCGGCTTCCGATACCGCCTCCACCAAACCCATGCCCTCATCCCGTAATCGGTTGATGGACACCACCAGAATCAGGCTGGCGTTCACTACCACGCCACTGAGAGCGATTATTCCCAACATGGAGAAGAACACCAGGTCGGCTCCCATGATGAAATGACCGGCGATGGCGCCGATCGCTCCGAATGGAATCACACTCATGATTATCAATGGCTGTAGATAGGATTTCAGAGGTATCGCCAGCAAGGCAAAGATGGCCAGCATGGCAAGGGGAAATGTATTGAGCAGATCATCCATCGAGCGCATCTCTTCTTCACCCTCACCGCCAACTACGATTTCTACATCGAGTTGCCTGGCCCAATCATCTGCGTACTTGGCGATGAGTTCGGCCCGGACCACGTCGGGCTTGGCGACCGTGCGATCGATATCGGCACGGACCGTGATTACGCGCCGACCATCCTGGCGATTGATACTGGAATAACTGCTGCCGAGGGAAAAACTGGCAATGCTGAGAAACGGCACCTCGGCGCCGCCTGGCGTACGGATCAGCATGTCTTCCAGGTTACCTAGAGATTGCCTTTCTCCCTCCGGATAGCGAACCATGACCCGAATGTCGTCCGATCCCCGTTGGATGCGCTGGGATTCGGCACCATAAAACGCCTGCCTGACCTGGGTAGCGATATCGTTAAGGCTTAGTCCCAGAGTCTTGCCCCGTTCCAGAATCTGGATCTGCACCTCCTGCTTGCCGGCGCGAAACGAATCACTGATATCAAATACGCCGGGATATCTTGCCAGTTCTTCTCGCAATTGTGATGCCGCCATCTTCAGATTGTCATCGTTGCGTCCTTCCAGTCGAAAATTAATCGCATCCCCTGCCGTGAACGCATCGGAGATAAAAGTTAGTTCCAGGGCATCGGGAATGTTGCCTACTTTTTCACGCCAACGATCCCGGATGAGAGCTGAGCTCAATTGACCCCGATCGAAGAAAGGCGTCAGGTACAACACAACTTCGGCAATTTCGCTGCTGCCGGCACCACCTCTAAAAGGCACATTCGGTCCTTGCCGTGGTGCCCTGCCACCGATAATAGTGAGAACGCTGGCTACCACGTGCTCGGTTGATTCCGACGCGTCGCCGCTGGCTTGCAGCAGCAATTCTTCATCCAGTTCTGCGGATAACTCCAGGGCTGCGTCCTCCAGCAGGCCGATGGCGTCCTCGGTAACATAGCCGGGAACTCCCGGGGGCATTTGCACGGTGCCATAGACTACATCGCCTTCCACCGCCGGCATGAACTGAAAAATCACCCGACCGCTGAGCATGGTGGCGAGTGTAATGATGACTACTCCAGTAGCCGTGGCCCATGCCGCATAACGATATTTCAGGACCTTTCTGAGGGCGCGCCGATAGCCATGATCGGAAAAATACTCCAGGCGATTGGCAATGCCGCCCTGTAAGCGCTGCCAGCCCTTCACCAGGAAGCTGTTCTCAAACAAGTAGCCTTCGGTCTTTCGATGGGCGATATGGCCGGGCAGGATCAATTGTGATTCCACCAGGCTGGCAACCAGGCAGAACACAACCACCGCGCCGATGGCGTTGAAGAATGCGCCCATGGGTCCATCCAGCAACAGGATCGGCAGAAACGCAGCGACGGTGGTCAAGACACCGAAGATAACCGGCACCGACACCTCGACCGTGCCTTCGATAGCCGCCTCTTCTTTTGACAGTCCCTTGGTTTCATAGGCGTGGATACGTTCCCCGACGACGATGGCGTCATCTACGATAATCCCCAGCACAAGGATGAACCCCATTACCGTCAGCGAACTGATGGTCAAGCCAACTGAGGGAAATAGTATCAACGCGCCGGCGATGGCGATGGGGATTCCTGCCGCCACCCAGATGGCCAGCTTAAACCGCAGAAACAAGGCCAGGATAATTAATACCAGCGCCAAGCCGGTGTACGCATTCCTGGCAACGGTACCGATTCGCTCTTGGGTAGAAATTGCCGAATCGGTGATAACCGTCAGTGTCATGCCTTCGGGTAGCTGCAACTCGGAAGACTCCATCCACCCACGCACCTCGCGCGCCGAGGCGATGATGTCCTCATCGCCGATCCGTAAAATATCGATGATAGCCGCATTGGTGCCATCGAGCCGGGCATCCAGATAGCCTTCTTCAAATTCATCTATAACTGTCGCGATTTCGCCCAGACGCAACTGGGTCCCATCGGGGTATGATTGCACCACGATATTTTCGTATTCGTCACCACGGTAGGCCTGTCCCTTGGTGCGCAACAAGATCTCTCCTGAATCTGTTTTTATGGTGCCGCCGGGTAAGTCCAGTGAAGCGCGATCGATCGCCCGGGAAATTTGATCCAGGGTCAGGCCATATTGACGCAGGGTAAATTCCGATACCTCGATAGATATTTCAAAGGGTCGGATATATTCGACATTAACCGTAGAGATTCCTTCCAGGTCTAACAAATCATTGCGAATTTCTTCGGCGATCAGCTTGAGATTACGGTCGTTGGTGTCAGCGGTCAAGGCCATGGTCATGACATTGCCAGTGGAGGTGAAGGCCCGAACGATCGGTTTCTCGGTTTCAACCGGGAATGTGGATATCGCATCCACCTTGGCTTTTACGTCATTCAGCACACGGTTCAGGTCGGCGCCGGTCATGATCTGTATGGTCGCGTCGCAGCCGCCTTCCCGTGCCGTACTGGAGAGCCGCTCTATGTCTTCGGCACCTTCCAGTGCCTCTTCGATACGCAGGCACACGGCCGCCTCCGACTCTTCCGGCGTGGCACCGAGATAGGCCACACTGACCTGGATCATGCCAAAATCTACATCTGGAAATTCTTCCTGATTCAGACTCGAATAGGACAGGAATCCGCCCGCCAGAAAGATCATCATCATCAAATTAGTGGCAACGGGATTTTTAACAAACCATGTAATAGGTGTTCTCAAGACCAGGCCCTCCCGTAACTTCCCGGGGAATTAAACCAAAGCCGATCACTCATCATCGAATCGGGCGCCATCAGATCAATTCCTCGACAGACTGCACCGACATGCCATCGACCACCGCCTGGATCGGCGAGATACAGATAAACTCGCCAGGCAACAGGCCTGCGCTTATCAACACACGTTCTTCTTCCAGTCGAAATATCTCCACATCCCGGTAAAACATCTTGTTCTCGGCATCGACTACTAAAACCTGGTTATTATTGCGAATCACCGAGCGTGGCAAGGAGATGATGTTATCTACAGTTTTACCGGTGATGTCTGCCTGTACAAACAGACCAATGGGAAGCGGGATCGATGCCGTGCCACGGCCCCCAAACTCATCGCCAGCGCTTGCTGGTTGTTGCACCCGAATGATGGTCTGCACCGTATTGCTGTTTGGGTCGATGGTAGCCTCGGTCCGCACCAACTTACCCCACCACTTATGTTCCACACCACCGTAGTAGCCTGTTAGTGTTACGTCTGGCGCCTTATCTCCGGTCAATTCTCCTCGTGTACCCAGTGGTATATCCAGGTAGGCCAGTTGACGAATAGCCAGCGGCACCCGCACCTCCACTTCATCCGCGCCGTACAACAGCGCAACACTCTGGGCTCGATTCACATACTGGCCCAACTCCACATCGCGAGTGGCGATGATGGCATTGAAAGGGGCCTTGATACCGGTTCTCTCTAAATCCAGTTGGGCCTGGCGAAAACTGGCCCGTGCATCTGCCAACTTGGCCACATTCACCGCCGCCGCGCGCTTCGCATCCTGCAGCTGGGCATCGCTGGCCAGGCGCCGTTCGGCCAGGCCAATGAGTCGCTCCAATTCGTTGCTGGCGTGATCTGCCTCGGCCTGGGCCTGTTGCAGAGAGGCCTCGCTACGTGCGCTGCTGGTTTCAAAGTCGCTGGCGTCCAGGCGCAACAGGGTTTGTCCCGCCTCAACATAGGCACCCGCCTGCAAGGAGGGCGAGATCCAGGCGATCGGACCTGCTACGGCTGCGGCGAGGCTGGCTTGCTGCGCCGCCTGTACCTTGCCCTGTGACTCCACCACCAGTTGCACCGAGTCCAGTTTCACTTCGGCCACGCGCACCGTCACCGCGTGAACTTCAGGGGCTGCTTCCTCGAGTTCGATCGGCGTGTAAATCAGGTAGCCGGCAATTAAAATACAGCCTGCCAAGATGGCAATAGGCATTACTACGCGCTTCATGCATTTACTCCAGTTGCGTCCTTGATAAGCAGACACTTGCTAATTGATAATTCGTTCATACTCATTGTCCTGCGAGCCCTTATACGGCTTGCTTCTGATAACTGGCTTGCTTGAGACTAATAGCCTCGCTCACCGCTATTCGCAATTCATCAAAGTGCATCTGAAATGTCACAGCTGCCATCTCGGCGTCTTTGCTCGCCAGGCTCAGCTTGAGGGAATTCAGTAATTGTTTGATGGTCGCCGGCTTCATAACCGGGTTGATGCCCAAACTCATCATCTGTTCAACAAATTGGGCTTTTAAATCATTGCCAATCAAACGCACCACCAGGTTGTCGGCCACGGTTGCCAGGTATTCGAGAAATTCTCGCCACTGGGTCTGCATCGCCTCAAAGTCTCCGGCGTGCATGCCAAGGCGCTCGAGCATGTCCTGTAAGTCCTGCATCTCTTCATTGCTGGCTTTGTTAATGGCCGTTCGTGCTGTGAGCGCCGTAAGGACACCAAAGGTCTGTAAAAATTGATCGACGAGCAGCGGATCCGGCAAATCATTCACCGCCATCAGTGGTCCTAATATGGCGATGCTGGCGGCGTCTATGGCCTGGATTCTTGCACCCCCCGGCAAGATCCGGATCAGACCCAACTGCTCCAACTGCGAGAGGGCTTCCCTGACGGCACCACGACTGGCATCGAAGCGAGCCGCAAGATCTCTTTCCGACGGCAGACGTTCGCCCCTACGGTACTGGCTACGCAATATTTCATCGCGCAACAGGTTCGCAATCTCATGACTGATGGTGCTATTTGCCGACATAGGGTGATGTTTATTGACAGATAAAATTGGTCTGACCAAATTGGTAGGACCAAATATAGGCTGAAATTGGAAATAGTCAATCGACAGGCGATGAATAGCGGCTTTAACTGGATAAAACGAGTGCGCCAGATCCGTTAGAAGCCGTCAAACAGGTCAATTTTGAGCTTTTCTTCGTAGCGCTGCTCTCGAATGTTAACAGCGTTCAGATTACCACTTAACAAATTATCGACGTCTTCCTGAATCACCGTCACCGACATCTGTTGTTGTTCCGGCGTCGGTGCCGACTGCACCACAGAGCCCCACAAGGACAGCATCCGGTTGTCGATACGGCGCACTGAATTATCTCGGGACCATTCGGCGGCGATTGCTTCTCCCAGAACCGCAAGCTGCTTATCCAGGAGACTCATTTGCGCGGGAGTGGCAGCGGCATGCACATAGGAATTAAGATCCGACCAACCTGTCGGGTACACCAGATTGCCCCGATAGAACACCAATACCCACTCGAGATATTCCTGCCGCGATTGCAGGTGCTGGTTTTGACTATCCTCTTCATAGGCCTGGGCAAAAACCTGCATAGGTGGGATCGAGTCCGGCCATTGGGCCAACTGCGGGCTCAGGCAGGACATGAGTGACACACTCAGCAAGCCCGGTAGAATAATTTTGAAGTCCATTAGCATCCCAACATAGTTCAATTTTTGGCGGGCAAAAACCCGAGCAATGCGCTAGCTAAAACGACCCGATCGGCATCACTTTTTTACAAAATATTGTAAAAAAACCCCAACTAATGAGGCCGGCGCGAATTATCCCTTTAGCTTAGGGGTTGGCATTACCACCGGCGTCGCTACCACATGTGGCCACCGGGTCCAGCAAGTTATTATTCTGGTAGAGACAGATATCGAATCTGCACATCCCTCACCCGTTCAGCTTTACCATCTACGATTGCGGGCCTAAATTGAACATCCCGCAGCGCCCGTGCTGCTTTTGTGCGCACACGGCGCTCATCTGGTGCCGCCGCCAGCACATCGACAGAAGAAACTGTGCCCCGTCGGCTGATATTGAAGCTCAGGTCCACCTGGTTGTACCCAAACTCCAGAGCAAGGATTGAATCAGTACTAACGGGTTTTTCAACGGCGGGCAAGGATTCATGCCAGGCTGTCATTACACCTACATGGATTATTTCTTCCAGTTGGTCCGCAAGCTGTGCCCGGGTCTGGCTCTGGTATGACACCATCTCATCAAAGCGAGTAAAGAATCGATCATTGGGTATCATCGAGGGTCGATTGAAATATTCCTCGATTTTACTATCGCTTATTCCCGCTTCTCTCAAGAGTTCCTGCGCTTCGCGGTACTCTCTGAAGGCGGTACCAAAGCCCATTAACAACTGAAAATCGGCACGATAAATCTTGGCCATAGCGAGGACTTCGGTATCACCCTCGGCATCCGCTATCTCTCGGATCCGGCCGATAAAATTAAGACCATCACGCAGGTATGTTTCCCCGATTGCTTGACCCCCATCGACTACGGGAATGTTGGTGCCTAGGCCAAATATGGCATCGACATCTACGAAGAGTCGGCTGGTATTCTGGAGACGCGTCCTGCCCTCTTTCCGGATCAGCCGGGCAATGGTGTCGGAACCTAGCCCATCGGGTGCATTTAGAAACTGGACCAGTTGATACTCGACGACGGCGCGTCGATACAACCAGGGGAAGAGCGCAGGGCTACTACTTCCGTAGTCATCTTCTGCCAGCGCTTCCACTTCCCGGTAAAGTTCGCGAGCCTGCATAAAATGGCGAGCACTGTGTTCAGACGCATCCAGGTAAACCCGACTAAAATACCAATAGGCCTGGTCATCGATTGCCGACAGCAGATCCATCGTCGAAAAACTACTATTGGCCCCTGTCACATCGCGAATATGTTCCAGGCGATCCGATACCGCCGGCCAATCTTCCAGTCTGATCTGGTTGGCGATAATGTCCTCTATCACGGGGATGACGTCCGGATGTTCCAGCCCCAGAGAAGTGCGCACCAACTGTAGTTGTCGCTCCTGCAATGCGGCTACCCGCTGGTAATCCCTCGCCTCTATCATCAGCGCGATCATGCTGTCGAGGGGCTCTAACAGAGATTGATCATAGGGTCCGAACCGTGATTCAAGCTCTTCGAGTTCAATCTCGTAACTGGAGTAGGCCTGAAGTAGTTCGTTGCTGCGGTCTATCAAGGCTTGCAACAGCCCGATTTCCTCGGCCGCAATCAGGACCTGCCCGGCTTGCAGAGCAGTAATAAAAACTGTGATTGTCGCAATTGCGCGGTATTTTATCGCCACAGGATTCGCCGTATTTGACTCTGATATGACAATAGCTTGATCTCCAGACCTTGTCGATACAAACTAGGGAGCCTTTGATTAAGGCAGCGAGTCGTCCATGAAAAAATCCTTTCTATTATCCTGCCTGCTGATTGCCTGCCTCTCCGGGCCAGGTTACGCTCAGGTCGATCAAGCGGATTTGTATGATATTGGCGGTGAGTTTGCCTTTGTCAGAGTTCAGTATGACAGCTACTACGATGGCGGCTATTACGGCGGCCCCTGGCTGACAGATTTTCCTGCGGCCGATGAGAATTTTTTGCGCGGAGTGGCCCGTCTCACCAATGTCAGGGTAATGAGCAAGCCTAAGGTGCTGCGCTTCGATGACGATGAGATCTTCGATTATCCCTTCCTCTACGCCCTGGAGATGGGCCGGAATGGCGGCTTATCCCTCTCTACCAGGGAGACCGAAAATCTACGTGAGTATCTGCTCCGTGGTGGGTTTCTACTAATCGATGATTTTTGGGGTGTGCGTCAATGGGATGCATTCTATCGGGATTTTTCACAAATTTTCCCTGACCGGCAATTGGTCGAGTTGTATTCGAATCATGAGATTTTTCATACCTTCTACGATATCGATGGCGCGCAGATGATTCCGGGACGGGGCGGCAGACGCGGCTTCGGTCAGGCCGGTATAAATATCGCCAGCAATCATGCGATTCTGGATGACGATGGTCGGGTGATGGTTTTGGTGAACTGGAATTCGGATATGGGTGACGGCTGGGAACACACCTTCGACCGTTGGTACCCGACCCAGTACGCGAATTCCGCCTACCAGTTAGGCATTAATTACCTGATTTACTCTCTCACCCACTAGGGCCAAATCAAATCAGATTAAAATGTCCGCTGGGCGGACTCTGGCCCGGTTTTGTCACTCACTTAACTGTTTCGCCAATTTGTATAGAAACTCGTAGCCCTCAAGCAGAGATTGCTTGCGTAGCCTTTCATCCTGGCCGTGGATGCGTATATCGTTGCGATCGATAAACAGTCCTGAAACGCCGTAGGTGGGTATTCCTGCGCGGCGCATGCGGGCGCCATCGGTTGCTCCGGTGGACATCGTTGGCATCACCGTGACACCGGGCCACATCGATTCCGTGACTGACTCGACCGCCGCCATTATCTCCTCCGACAAGGGTGATGGGTCTGTGATTGCGCCTCCCCCCCGGTATTGCACTTCTATTGCAGGATTATTGACGACGTCGATCAAGGTTCTCAGTACCTGTTGTGGATCGGAACCCGGTAGCATGCGCACGTTGATCGTGGCCACGGCGGATTGTGGCAGGGCGTTGGATGCATGGCCCCCGGTGAGCAAGGTGGCTACGGCAGTGGTGCGTAACTGGGCATTGATGGCGGCCTCGCTGCTGAGGCGATCGAGGGATTCCTCGGGTATGGGGTCGCGCAGTAGCGCGCGGAAGTCCTGTGCTCGCTGGCCCGTGTTGATTTCCGCCTGACGCTGAAAACTCACGCGCATGACGTCGTTGATCTGTACCGGAAATTTGAAAGCGCGGATTCGCAGCAGCGCCTCAGCGAGATCATAGATGGCATTATCCTCTCTGGGCAGGGAAGAATGACCACCTGGATTCCTGGCGGTCAGAGTGAAGGTGGCAAAGATTTTCTCAGCGACCTGAATGGTAACGGCCAGCGGCTGGCCATCCTGGAGCAGGCCATAACCGCCCTCGTTGATGGCCAGGGCCCCTGCAATCAAGCCGGGCTGATTTTGCAGCAACCAGCCGATGCCGTTGCTGCCACCACTCTCCTCATCGGAAGTCAGGGCAATGATGATGTCGCGATTGGGAACATAGCCCTCGCGCTTGAAGCGCACCATGTTGGCGAGAAAAATCGCCGCCATGGCCTTGTCGTCGAGAGTGCCCCTGCCGTAGTAATACTCTTCGTCTTCGTTGAGCGTAAACGGATCCATGCTCCAGTCATCACGCTCCGCCGCAACCACATCGATATGCGCCATTAGTACGATCGGTTCTGCATCGCCGTTACCATGGTAGCGTGCAACCAGATTACCCTTGTGAGGCAAGGCGCCACCGATGAATATATCTTCGGCGGCAAAACCGGCCGCCTGCAGCCAGGCGGCCATGCCCTCCACCGCCAGGGTATTGTTTTCTTCCTCGCGGGTGGTCTTGTACTCCACAAGTTCCCTGTAGACGTCCACCAGTAGCTGTTGATCGTCTGTCGGAATGTTTCGCTGTGCCAGAGCCGTCTGAGATAAAACCAGACTCAGAATAATAAATGGCCAGGCCGGGTTGCGATGCTTCTGCATGGTTTTCGCCTTGTGTTCAGTTAACAGGATTTGGGTGTTTGCTATTCTCAGAAGAGCAATTTAGTCTTGTTGTTCAACGCTAAGGATTCTCTGATTAAGTATTCAATGTCTCTGCGTGCGTGAAGTACAGGCGCATCATATACTCTTCTCGAATGTCCCCGAAAGGAGCAATCTGGTGAAACAGTCACGAATCACTGTTAACGCCGCCTCTGTCGATGCCACCGGGCGCACCTATTTAGAAGAGACTAATTCCTATGTTGCTTGCTTTCCTGATTAACAGCCTGCTGATTACAATTGCCGTCACCATTCACTATGAGGTGCTGCGACTGCTGTCTGTCACCATCCCGAAACTACAGATCAAGCACCGACTACGGGTAATCGTTGGCGTGTTCGGCACCCTCTGCGCCCATGTCATCGAGATATGGATGTTTGGTTTGGCCTTTTATCTGCTGACCCAATACGGAGATTTCGGCAGCCTGGGGGGTAATTTCGATGGCAGCCTGATCGACAGCGTGTATTTTTCTTTCACCAATTACACGACTGTCGGTTATGGCGATATCGAACCCTTCGGGGCCTTGCGATTTCTAGCCGGCATTGAATCCTTAACCGGCTTGTCGCTTATCACCTGGTCGGCGCCCTTCATGTTCATTGAGATGAGCAAGTTCTAGGGAGATGACTAGGTTCTCCGACTTAGCGAAGCGAACCACATTAAAAAGGGCCATCTGGCCCCTTCTTGGTTTATTTTAATTGAGTAGTGATGCCCAGTGTTGGGATAATACCACCGCCTACTGCTCCAGCTGCTCGAGACGACGGGCACCAGCGAGAATACCTACCATGCCATAGTTGCCTTCGTGACAGGCGTATTCATACGGCTTGGTGTCGGTTGCATTAAAACTGATCTCACCGCGCCAGGGCTCTCTGTAGTACGCCGGGTCGGTGACTTCGAATTCATAGAAAATCTGTTCATCCGAATAGCGTGTAAACCTCTCGATAACTTTACCCTGAGCCGTCAGCGGTGCTGCATTTCGCGGCGCTTGTTGCCAGTGCAGATTGATGGTCTCCACTACCAGGGTGTCACCATCCCACCAGGCAACCGAATCCCCTAGCCAGGGTTCCAATTCGCCGGGTCGGTGGCTACTGTTAATGGGAATAATACGGGCATCGTGAACCATCTCGACCATGATCATAATGTAGTCATCGGTCTGCACAATCTGGTACATATTATTGTAAAGAACATTGTTCATCGGTGGCCCACCGGTGCTGCCAAAGCCAATCAGGCAGCGCTCACCCAGCGCCCTGCCCTCGGGTCCATCATTACTCCTGCCGCCACTAAAACCAGCCCGGCGCAGCTGCAGGCCTTGTTCGGAGAAAGGTATACGGCCGTTTTCAGGGTAAGTGATCCAGGATGTACGCACTTCGCCCCGAACTACGCCAAATTTGGAGCCGGGATCTACCCAGAATGCGTTATAGCCCCGTCCTCGGCCGAGGTCTTTACCATCGGGTAGCTGTCCAGCCACCTGATTGTCGTCAGTTGCCTGCCTTACATTTTGATGGTGATTGGTAGTCAGCTCTTGCAGGCGATCTGCCGGAATTACCAGGCCTATATCTTTATAATTATCCGACCGCTGCATGGTGGTCAGGGACGCGTTGGTCCAGAAGCCTTGTAGATTTGGCTTGCCGGAGGCGGTGCGAGGTGGCGCATAGTTACTCTGGGCCAGCGCCGTGGTGGTCAGCATAATGGCAGCAATGCTAAGTAACTTCTTCAGCGTAATCATGGGGCTCTCTCTTATTTAAAACTCGGTTATTTTACCTGCGGCATTGCCGCCTCAGTGCTCAGGTTTTATAACTATTAGGTCCGCCAGGGGGTTTCTAAACCTGATCCAGGCGCGATCTCACCAATTACTGTAAGCCACCGAAAGTAAACCACATGTTCCCAAGAATCAAGGGAAATTGGGCGGTTTCCAGGGCTGGCGGTTGGTTTAGGTGACGAGCAGGCTGGCGGCGAATTTTCGATATAACAACAGTGTCGCCAACAGTTGAGCGAATATTGCCAGCAGCAGATAAAACAACGACTGGCAAGAAGCTAATACCACAAATAGTATCGACGCCTTGTCGCGGGTAGCGAAACCGAAATGATTCGACGACAATGATGGGGTCCATGATGCCCACCAGGATTTGCTGACCCAGTACTCTAAGTAGTCAACAGGAAATTGCACCAGGTTCAGGCAAGGTAAAAGCAAGCACCAGGAATTGAACTATTTAGCCACCACCGCGACCTATATCTCAAGAGTTTGATATGCGCCGACTGAAACGAGACAGCCTCAATGAATGGCTGGTTATCCGCAGCCAACAAGGAGAAAAAGATGCCTTTACCGCGTTAGTGCGAAACTGACAGCAAAGATACTACCTGTACGCGTTAAACCGGCTCAAGGATAAGGAAGCGGCCAGGGATGTCACCCAGGATTGCCTGTTGTCCATTAGCCGCAGTCTTGGGAACTTGTCAGCCCGGCTGCATATCCGAAGTGGAGTTTTCGAATCCTCGAACGCCGCTGTATCGACTGGCTTCGGAAAACCATTCGAGAGCGTGAAGTAATTCAGCAACAGGAAACTCTGCCGGAAATCGCGGTAAACGACGGCAACGAAGCGAAACTGACGGTGGAGCAACTATTAGCCAGGCTGGATTCCAGACTGGCGGCAATCTTGAGGCTCTACTATCTGGAGGCCTTTACAGTTAATGAGATAGCCGAGATCAGCGGTGTACCGGCAGGCACGGTGAAATCGAGACTTTTTATGCACGCAAGTTAATGATGAAGAGTTTGCAGGACTAACCATGAGGAACACGCGATGAACAACATAGACGAACAAATTCGTAGCGCACTGGATGCCGAAGACAGGAAGGCGATAGATGAAATCGGTGATGGCGCCGGCCTATTCGAGATGATCGGAATGACCTTTAGCGGCAAACAGGCATGGATGGCGTACTACATGTACTTTCTTGGTCTCGCGGTGTTTGCCTCCCTGGTCTACTTTGTGATTCAGTATCTCGGCACCAGTGATATCAAATCCAGTCTCAATTGGGCACTGCTAATAATCACCTGTATGTTTATGTTTAGCATGCTGAAAATTATGGGATGGCAGCAGATTCAGAAAATGGAATTGATGCGTGAGATAAAACGCCTGGAAATGCGGATCATGCTGGTGTCAGAGAAGAACAAACCCCCAGGTAGGCAGCCAGAGCCCATGGGAATCTAGAACCTTAGCAGAAAGTTCGCAATCCCGGCAGCGTTGCTCAGGGCCTGATCAGCCCAATGTTAGCCTCGATGCGTATTTCAATCCCCGGCGGTGTCGATAAACCCTACAATCGGTTTACGGGAGAAGGACCGAATGAGATCCAGGCACCCTGGTGCCGTGCCTTGCTGGCGTCTCCGAGAGACCAATTACAGACTCCTTGTGGAAATACTGCTTCCAGCTCAGCGGATTGATCCGACGTGAATCTCACACTGTAATCAGCCGGATTAATCGGCCGCAACTGGCAGCTAACCACGTCATTGGCAAGGGTTGCACCAGCGGCGATGCGGGGCGTGGGATAGGCCGGATACAGCTCATTGCAGCGGCTGTTACCATCGAAGCTTTGTTCCTGTTCGATTTTGACGCGCGTCTCACCGCTATTGTCCCAGCACGCCTCGATCAGGGTGACAGGTTTATTCGCAATGACTTTCTGGCCGGGGTCGATGTCGGAATTGTCATTTTTAATGCCCATGATCCAGCGGTCCATTTCCTGAAAAATATTCCTCATGTCAGGATTGTCTTCGGTGTAGCCCCACCGGCCACCTACCTGCATGACCTGGTTATCGAAATGTCCATTGGCGGCACGCAAACGTGCTCGGGTAGAAAACTGGTGTACGATCATATGGATGTCACCATCCTCGGCATGGTCGGTGTAACTGCGATAGTCGATGATCGGAGTACTGGCCAGGCCGGCGCCGCCATAGAGAATGCGACCGGATTCCAGAGCTCTCCGACTGGCCTGAACGTCGGCCCGGTGGCGCGAGGGCACATGATTCATATCGCGGTCGAAGCCACCTATATCCCGGTTCAAATCGATGAACTGCCGGAGCGTAATTACCTCATCATTGAGTGCGGCAAGACCATACTGGACACCGACATTGTCCAGGGGTCGCCGGGCAATCTGGGTCTGGGCAACACGTCCATAGACATTAACGGTGTGATCGTAAACTGAGGGTCGAATACCCGTAGGGTTATGCCGATCGTAGCGCAGGTTTTCCAACTCCGCGATGCTGATCTCACCGCCCTGTTCCTCGGGCGAAGTCTCAAACTGATAGATTGGATCCAGCCTCGCAGCACCACGACTCAAATTCATAATCGAGCCCCAGGACCCAAAACCGGCGACGGCGGTTTGCTGTATCAGCGTAAAATTTTCAGCGTTCACGTCGGTGAAGTAATGGTTTAGCAGACGGGCATCGGCCAGAGTAAATATGGTAGCAGAGGTGACATCGGGGAAACTCAGGCCAACGATAATGCCATCGAATACCCCCGGGTAGTTATCTGCGGTCTGATGGGACTGATAGGAACCACCGGAGGCCCCGGTAGCGATAGTATAAGCTGGCGCCCCGTAGTGTTCGATAAATCGCTCCTTCACCATGATGTGAGTTTCCGATGCCAGCAAATCGTTGCAGTTCTGCCCGAACACGTTGAGGGTGGCAGAAATTACGGCGTAGCCCAGTTCAAACAGCCCACGGCGCATCACGCCACCGGTACGATCACCCTGCTGAAACCAGCCACCGCGACAGCCACCGCCATGGGTATAAACCAGTTTGCCGTTCCAGTGCGGACTACGATTCCAGGGCCCAACTTCACCGTCAACCGGATCGTGCAGCATGGCTATCTCATAGATGCCACGATTTACTGTGCCTGTCTCTACCCGCACAATGTAGGCCATCGAATTCCCGTCCGGGCCGGTTATCTCGCCCATGTCTTCTGGTGGCTCGGACATGGGTGAGTGTCGATAGGTCTTAAATGCGGATTCCGAGTCCGACCAATAGACGTAATCCACTCGGGTAAGAACGCTGCAATCCGTGTCCAGCTGGGTTCCAAGGATGCCGCCAGTTACCAGTTTGAATTCGCCAGTCTGACACACGAAGGGCTGTTCAGGTCGGCCCGATATTATTGGACCGGATATCGGGTAATTAGTAAGAGCCAGGGTCTCGGTGCCTGCCGCGGGGCCTAGACTAGCGGTAAGCGTACTGTCCCCTTCTGGCAGAGAAGTTAGTACGGCTTGAATTTGCAGCGGCGATGTCTGCTTGAATTCGGCTGTCACGTCAACGCCATTGAGACTTACCGTGAGCTGCGCTAAATCCAGCCCTGCCGCCAGCGACACTTGTACCAGGGCATCACCTCCAGTCACCAGCCAGGCTTGGGTGGACAGGGTCGTAATAATAATCCCGCTGGCTGGGCTCCCCACGGGTGAACCACTGGTGCTCACCGGTTTCTCGGAAGAGCAGGCATTGAACAGGGCCGCGAACAGTCCGATCTGCAAGATCGCTGGAATTCTCTTCAACATGAACACGCTCCGCTGATTTACCGGGGTAGAAATAAAAGGGCATGTCATTTTGGGGACACGGGGCAGCAATGTAAAGACTATGCTACGCTCCAAAGCCCTATTGAGGCCGCATCCAAAAGACCTTGAAATTTGATTTCTCACTCTAATTGCGGGGCGCCCCTGAACACTACAGTAATGCTCAAGATCACATGATAAAAACCGAAGGTGAGACCATGCAAGGAGAAACCACGCTACAAATTTGCTGCGTGATAAGTGTTTCGATTCTGATTTGCAACACTGCCGCGACTTGGGTCTTGAGGATATTTACCGGCGTAGCTTTGCCCTGGAGCCGGTTTGGCAACTGAACCGATGGAGCATTGAGTTCATACAAGATGGGAATGTATTCACCCTGCCATCATACAGGCCACCGGAGAACACTTTAAGTTGCGCCAAACTAAATTTTTGCCAGTGTTACAACTTATCGTCCCGGCGGTGTAAAATAAATCCGTGCGGCCAAAAACGTTTTAATCGGTTTTATGTGGTAAAGGATATGAACGCAAACAATTCTATAAAGATTCTCGATGCTACCGCGGTCGCTAAGATAAACGTCGACAAGAAATGCTCCAGATGCACGAAGTCGATCTGCTGTAATTCGATCAACCAGAAAATACCGGCACCAAAATCCCGGGAAGACTTCGATTATCTTTTGTGGCAGGTTTCCCATCAGAATATCAATATCTTCAAGGATGCTGATGGCTGGTTTCTGCATATCTCTACGCGCTGTGATCATTTACTCGATGGCGGCATTTGCGCTATCTATGATACCCGCCCGTGGGTGTGCCGAGACTACGACAACGACTTTTGCGAACTGGATGAATCTATAAAAGAAGCCAGCGAATTATTCTTTTCTACGCACAAGAAGTTTGAGAAATACTGCCGCAAACGCTTCAAGAAATGGGATAACCGATTCGAGCTCTATGAATAATCATTCGCCATCAAGATCTCTGCTGATAACCGGGCTGCCAACCTTGTGGCTGATGGCATGTCTGCAATCAGCCAGCGCCCAGCAGGCGTTGCAGCAGCCAGTGAATTACCAGACCCACATCGATGCCGCCGCTACCCAATTGCGAACTCTGGACAACAAGGCGGCTGCCTGTCTTGCCGCCTTCGAAGGCGAATCGAAAGAATCCGCAGCGGTGCGTTGCCAGGAATTCCGTGGCGCCATCGACGGCGCGGATTTGGCGGACTACTTGGCCCGGTGCGAGGTGCTGAAGGCATGGCGCGAGAATTTTGTGTTGGCGTCGCAGCAATCCAGCACCGACAATCAAGGCAGCGCTGCCGATCTCAGCTTGATGGTTGGTATAGAATTTACCTGTGGCGAGGATGCCTTGCAGAAACGCACACAATTTGTGACCACCGTATTCAATATGCTGTATGGCGATCAGAATTCCGCTCAACCAGCCAGTAGCGAGATCGCCAGACGTCTCGCGGAACTACAATTTGAAACTACCCTTAGCAACGAGAGGCGCCTGTTACAGGATGCAATTCGGCGTCAGCAATCGGATCGACTATTGCAGAATGAACGTCAATTCGATGCACTTGAAAAAGAGATTATTCGCCAGCAGATTCTGAATTAAGCTTAGGGCAGCTCTGATTAGGTATTCAATGTCTGTGCGTAACCTGCGCCCTAGTAAAGCACCAGAAAATCACCATTGGCTAATCCCGCCGCGGCTGGAAAACTGAAATTCGGAATCGTGATTTCTTCTGCTGGCAGATAATCCTCTAGTTCTCCCTCGGCATCGAACAGGCGAATATTCAGCCTGCCACCGCGGGCGTGGCTGATGGCTTCACCCCAGGCAATGAGGTGCTCATTGCGCCGATTGAAGGCGATGGTCGGGTTCTTTTGCCGGGTCTTCGTGAATGGTTCGGCGACGGCCTTCGGCCTGCGGGGGTCTTGCAGATTGATCTGGATAATTCGACTCTCAGTTTCGAACACTAACCACTGCTGCGAGTTCACGTCGAGCGCTATATCATTGGTACTCAGGGGGCAGAAAGAAACCTCCCATTCTTGCAATGGGTTGACCGGGCCGTACGCCACGCCAATTATCTCGCTCTCATTAAAATCGACAGCCAGCAGTTGCATATGCCGACCGATGCCGCCGATGGCGGAACGGTAGGAGACCTGCAAGGTATTGTTATCGGTAAAATCTGCTGCCAATGAGCAGCACGCGCAAGCACCCAGATCGGGGTTGCTAATTTGTAGCTCGTCACCAAAGCTGGCGCCGTTGTCCGTGGACATCCTGGTAAATACGGTGCGCTCAAATTCCCGGCTCAGGTCTCCCGCCGCCCATACTACTGCCACCCGACTGCCGAAGGCGGCGATATCGGCACCGGCATCTATGCCCTCACCAAATTGGGACACCATCGGCTGTTGTGGCTCGAATCGATTGCGTTGGGAATTTGAACGGGTATAGAAAAATTGCGGTTTTTTGGGAAGATACCAAATTACGTGCACACGCCCCTCGCCGTCCACGGCCATGCCGGCGCGTGCTATAGAAAAAGTTTGCAGGTCATAGGCCTGGCTCGACACCTTGATTGGCGTACCGAAGCGATTCTGCTCTGGCAGATACTGGCGATAATATAGATTACCCTCACGGGCCGATGGCGCGCGCAGGCGCTTCTTGAAATACAACAGGTGCACGACACCATCGCTATCGACGGTAATCCGCGGTTGCAGGCCATTATCCGGCGTCGCCTGAATCATTACCTCGGCCTGGGAAGCCCCCATCGCGGCAACGGACAGAAGCAATACAAGGCCAGCGAGACCGAGCAATTTTCGCGTTATCTTGAGCATTGATGTGACCGCCGAATCCCGTGCTGCGTGGTTGAATGTAGATTAAAACTGCGAATTAGTGCAGACTTTAGACCCTTTTCAGGGCTGTCCATTGATACAGGGCATCATAATAGCAGGAATGAAGGGATTTGAAGCGAGATCAATCGCCATTTCCACGATTACGCAGGATTATCCAAATGATCAAATTGAAAATTTCCACGCTCCACTCGGTTGTACTCCTCGCGGGTTTCAGCCTGCTGGCGGCATGTTCGGCACCGGAGGAAAGCGACAGTAATACCGCCAGCACGGGCATTGGCTACAACACCACACTCGACGTCGCCCAGCTTATGACATTAGTGCTCGAGCCAGCCTCCGATATTCTCTGGGATTCAGGCGGCTGGGTGCTGGATGCCGCCGGGTATGAGGAACTCTACCCCACCACCGATGAAGGCTGGGACTATGTGCGCGCCCAGGCTGCCGTGGTAGTGGAATCCGGTAATATGCTGGCGCTACCCGGACGCGCCCTCGATAACGACGCCTGGATGATTTATTCGGAAGGCCTCAGCAGCGCCGGGATGCTGGCTATGGAGGCCGCTGCCTCTCAGAACAAGGAAGATTTTTTCCAAGCGGGAGCACAGATATACAGCGTCTGTTCCGCCTGTCACCAGGCCTATAGCCCGGATATTCTCGATGTGTTCGACCAGGAAGCAGATTAAATCCCCATGACTTTTGTACTCAAGGGTCCCGCCAGGTTTGGGTTTTGTCTGTGCACGGTGTTCATCGCTCTATTTTCCCTTAGTGCCTTCGGTCACACCATCGAAGGCAGCGATGCCAGCTTCGTCGAAGCGATAGACGGACCCGCAATTTTCCCGTTCATGTATCTGGGCGCCAAACATATGGTCACCGGTTATGATCACCTGTTGTTTCTGGTCGGTGTTATTTTCTTCCTCTACCGCCCCAAGCATGTGGTGCAATATGTCACTCTGTTTGCCATCGGCCATAGCATCACCCTGCTGCTTGGAGTATTGGCAGATCTTCAGGTAAACGCCTACATCATCGATGCCATAATCGGTTTCTCCATCGTCTACAAAGCCTTCGAGAATATTGACGGTTTCAAGCGCCTGTTCGGAATCGATCCCAATACGAGGATAGCCGTGTTTGTCTTCGGCCTCTTCCACGGTCTCGGCCTGGCGACCAAACTACAGGAATTTGAGTTGTCCGCAAATGGCCTGGTCACCAACATCATTAGCTTCAACATCGGTGTCGAAATCGGTCAGATCCTGGCGTTGTCTGCAGTGTTCATCGCCCTCAGCATCTGGCGCAGCAATCCCAGTTTTCTGAAACATGCCTTCGTCACCAATACGGCACTGATGAGCGGCGGCTTTATGCTGGCCGGATTTCAATTGAGCGCCTTCTTCCTGCAATCCCCCTACTGATTATCTCCGGAGTAACATCGTGGCCGAGAACGTAAGTACCGAACCCCCTTCGCCAAAAAATATTATCATCGCCTCTGCCCTGGCCGGGGTCGTTGCCCTGCTGGTGCTTTTGGTGGCGATACTGCCGGCGGAGTATGGAATCGATCCTCTGGGCACCGGAGAACTACTCGGGCTCACCGCCCTGTCCCGAGATCAGAATCCCTTCGATGAACAAACGGAGATCCACCGCAGCGATTTTGTGGAATTCGTGCTGGAGCCATTTCAGTCGGTTGAGTATAAGTATCTGCTGGACCTGGACGCGCCCATGGTGTTCAGCTGGGTCGCTGACGGCGATCTATACTACGACATGCATGCCGAACCGGCTGGTCTGGGTGAGGATTACGCCGAGAGCTTCGAGCAGGGCGTGGCAGCGCGCCAAATGGGATCATTCCACGCCCCATTTACCGGCATTCATGGTTGGTTCTGGGAAAATCGAAGCCTGAACACGGTGCTTGTCCGCTTGTATAGCGCAGGGTTTTATCAATACTCCACCGTGTTTCGTGATCGCGGTACCTTCGACAGAACAATGGATTCGGTCACTGACTGAAATCAAAGGGGTCAGAGTAACTTAAATCAAGTTACTCTGACCCCTTTGATTTGTTGGTTTTTGTTTAGCGGATTGACTCAGCGTTATCAGATCCATCACGCGGTGCACCCGTACCCGATGAACCCATGAACAACTTGCGACCATCTGGGAAGGTAATGTCACGTCCATTGGCGCGACAAGTTGGCTCACACAGTCGGTCTTTGGACTGATAGCCGGTAACAATGATCTCCTCTCCCAACTGCAGAGAGTTTCTGTTGATACCACGACGCAGTAGCGTATTCGGCGTACCACCTTCTACCATCCACGGACCCGGATCGCGAGTAGACTCGGAATCGGTGTTATTCAAGTGAATCCATGTGTGTGGGTTAATCCACTCAACCCGGGTAATAGGACCGCCCAGGCGAACCGGTAAACTCGCATCGAATTCAGCGGAGAACGCGTGGTGCGCAACGGCGGCAGGCTTGATCGCTACGATTCCAACCGCAGTAACCGCTGCTAATGCCAGTAATTTAATTTTCATATAATCCACCCTGTTTATTAAATGCTTTGAGCACTTTTTCTAAAAAAACCTATTTAAAACCAGACCCCTCGCTGCGCCCAAAACACTGCAAGATTCAATTAAGCGGCCAGTCAATCTCTATTTTATACAGGGGCTCGCCCGATTTCCAAGCAGAATGCGATAAAACGAGCCCTTTTTTGATCCAAATCTCGCTAGAAGCCTAATTCAGACTCTCTGCCCTTACGATATTTGCCGTACATCAACTCTTCTACAAATTCTACGCACTTAAACTGCGGAAGTTCGAAGCCTTCTTCCAGGCGACGGTACAGCGGCATCTTGATGCTCCACGGCCGCTCGAAGATAGTCGGATCTTCCATCGTCGCTGTGTACTCGATGACATTCTCGCTCACCAGGTCGTAGCGCTCGGTCACTTTTAACTGGTAGGTGTGGTAATTACCGGCGCGATCAAACCAGGTACGATCATCAAAGCCGCTGGCTTCAACTACCCAGGTATCACCCTCCCAATAGCCCCAGGACTGACCCATCCATGAATCCAGTGGCGCTTCGCCCGGATCTTCCAGGAACACATTACGCACAGCACCGGCGAAGGAGTAGGCAATGAAAAATGCGCTCTCGCTCTGAAAAATCTGGAATGGGTGTGGCACATAGGTAGCCCGTGGTATACCGGGCATATAACACTTGATTTCCGGATCGCTGGTCAACCAGTTTTCACGATTTTCGTCACGGCGCGCAATTGCCTCCGGCTTATAAGGAATGGTGCCGCCCTCGACGACACCGAAGCTGGCGGGCACGGCGCCCACTGCGCCCAATGCCACAACTTCGGGTCCGGGCACCGGCACGAAATCGCCCGCCACCAAGTGGTAAGCCGCCTTGGGTGGTGCGGCTTCGAGATTGTCGTTGGCATTCATGAGAACTTGCCAGATGCCATTCAGATCTGGCTTGCCGTTTGGCCCTCTTGGAATATCACTCGCGGTCGCCTCGGCGGCGGCCTGAGACGGTGCGGTCTCAGTGGTTTCGGTCGGCGAACAACCTGCGAATAACACTGCGGTTGCAATTAGCAGCCCTTGAATCTTCATAGCTATACCTTGTTTTACTTTAATTAGTATGACTCCCCCAGAAGGAGCCATGAGTTAAGCATTTGGGTTTGGGTGTGTCAAGCCTAAAGCACCGACCTAACGGGGCTTTCAGGGCGATAAGGTGATTCTTTGTAACACGCCTGTCGTGACCGCATTTGGGCATCACTCGCGGTCTCGGCAAGCTGCGCTCGAAAGAAAATACTGCGTAGTTTGTTCGCAGGACCAGTGAACAGTCCACTGGTAAAGCCGAAGCCTGAACCAGGTCTGGTTTTGGCATTAACTCCTGACTCTTAGCCAACAACAGATCGCCAGTTACTGGCCAGGTACTCCGCAGTTCTCCAGGCCAGCGCCTGCACGGTCAAGGTTGGATTACGGGAGCCGCTGTTACCCATGACGGAGCCCCCCAGTATCCCCAGGTTTGGCGCTTCATGGGAGAAGCCCCACTCATTCACCACATTGGTGTCACTATTCAAGCCCATACGAGTGCCACCATAGGCATGGGTCGAGGCGCCCATGGCGTTGCCTGGTCCGAATTTGGATACCTTGATAGCTCCCGCTTCCAGATACCACTGCTCCATCTTGTCCTGGGAGAATGCCGCGATGCGTTTCTCGTTGTCCCGGTAGCGAGCGGTAATCCGTGTTACCGGAAATCCCAGTGGGTCTTTAACCACCGGATCCAGATCCAGATAGTTATCTTCATAGGGCAGGGTCGTCTTCTGTATGTAAGACATGTTGCTGCGATCCGCATTCTTCATGATGAAGGCCTTCCAGTCGGAACCCCAGCTCGACACGGCGCCGAAGGTATTCATCTTTGCCGCCCCCATGGGTTTGCGATCGGTGTGTACCCAAAGGTTGGCGCCACCGATAAAATCCAGGTCGGCATGATCGAAATTGTCGTCGGCCCATTCATCGATGGCGACACCCTGGGCCGGCAAGCCATACCAGTTGTGCAGGTCTCTATCGAACAATGCCAGCACCGGCGAGCCCTGGTGATGACTCATGTAGTGGCGGCCGAGCTGTCCGGCATTATTGGAGAGACCGTTGGGAAAGGCGCGGGACTTGGAGAGCTGTAACAGGCGCACGTTTTCGTAGGCATAGCTGGCGAGAAGAACCGCGTCCGCGGGCTGGAAAAATGTTTCGTTGCCTCTGATGTAATCGACACCGGTCACCTTGCCGTCGTTGTCGGTAACGATGTTGATTACCCGCGCAAAGGTAACCACCTCCAGATTGCCAGTGTCCGCTGCCTTTGGAATTACGGTGAACGCTGTCGAGCCTTTCGCCTGCACATGGCAGCCGCCCCTGTTACAGAAACCGTGATACTGACACGGCGGCCGGCCGTCATAGAGCTCGCTGGTAATCGCCGCCGGTCCCTGGAAGGGATTCCAGCCGAGATTGCGCGCCGCTGTGCCCATCAGGTCAGTAAACGGCGAGGCCCGCAGCGGCCGCATCGGATACTCCCGACTCCTGGCGCCTTCGAATATATTGCCCGCCGGATTCATATTACCTTGCACATTGCCGGCCTGGCCGGAGATGCCGACAGCGTATTCCACCTTGTCGTAATAAGGCTCGAGCTCTGTGTAAGTAAAGGGCCAGTCTTCAATGGTGGAACCGGCAGGAATTCGATTGGCCCCGTAGCGCTCACGCGTGGCGGTGACAACCTGAAAATCCCAAGGATTCAGACGCCAGCTCTGGGCCCAGTAATGCATGCTAGTCCCGCCCACTGCGTTCATCATCGGGTGGCCACCCTGAACTGCCTGGTCCGCGGTGGTGGCGCGCAGAGTTGGCGCTTCGCTTGCGGCTTTCTGCACCGACTGCGGCCAGTTGCGGGCGCCGTTTCTTAATTCATCGGGGGCGAAGTCCCTGGGGCTTAACCAACCCCCCGCTTCCAGGCCCACCACCTTCAAGCCCGCATTGGTCAGAGGCAGGGCAGCGACACCGCCGGCTGCACCCATGCCTACGATCACCACATCGGTCCTGGATAAGTTTCTAGGCATGATCACTGCCTCCCTTCCGCCTGGACTCCGGGGTGCCAAGCATATTCTGCGCCATCTTGGTGTAGGTACTGTGGTCATAGGCTGATTGATGATTGGGTGCCAGGTCGGCGCCCTGGGCAACATCAGATTCACTGGCACCCAAACGGATACCCGGATAACGAATCATATCCCAGCCGACGAAGTCCCGATTACCACCGTAGTACGGATCACAGAAGGTGCCGTCTATGGTATGACTGCGCACCATATTGAAGAAGCCGCCACTACTGGGAGCAAAGCCATCGAGGTTGTTGTTCTGCACGGCCCGCAGTGTGGCGTTTTGCTGATCTCTGCCAAGTTGATGAAATGCCATGCCGCCGGTCTGCCGTGCATAGTCGTTGACTGCGCTGAGACCAATCATGTAGTTGTGCCGGGCCTCTGAA
Source organism: Gammaproteobacteria bacterium (assembly GCA_002731775.1). Classification (GTDB taxonomy): domain Bacteria; phylum Pseudomonadota; class Gammaproteobacteria; order Pseudomonadales; family Pseudohongiellaceae; genus UBA9145. Next base: position 4,982 of record PCCP01000096.1, on the reverse strand, counting down.
TTATGACTGGCCAGTGAACGATCAATATAATGCACCGCTCGTGCCTCCCTGGCCCCCGGCCCATTGTCATCGGAGGGAATCAGGCAGTCACAGATCGCCTCCAAGGTCTCGGCCTCCAGTGCCGTCAACACCTCAAGCGCCTCCCGCGCTACGATCGAGTCAGCCGCCGGCCCAGTGCCTGGTGGCGAATCGGCCGCGATCAGATTCGACGTCGCAGCGGTGCTGAGCGCCGCCGCGCCCACGAAACCGACGCCCTTGAGCAGATTCCGCCGTGAGGGGTTACTGGGTTGGTCTGTTGCTTGCTGTTCGGATTGGGTCTTGTCGTTGTTATTATTATCAGCCATGCCTGCCGCCATCGAAGTTGAACCAGAATTGGGAATGCTCCGAGCGTAGCAAATATCACATTTTATGTATATGTACGGGATCGGAACGCTTGCGCTTTGCGCCTCGAGACAGCCTCGGCTACGCCGAGGGTGAATTTGACTGCGCCGGGCTAGTTAGGCACTGGGCCAAAGCCCCGCGGCGGCCTTCGGTGCCCGGTTTTCTGCTCATAGGCATACGCGAGTTCGATGAGTAGTCCTTCAGAATAAGGACGTCCCAGAAATTGCAGGCCAGCCGGTAAATTATCCTGCCAGAATCCCATGGGTACGGTGACGGCTGGCAGTCCAGTGTCGGGAGCCAGATCCTGGTTATTGTCACCCTTATACTCTGCCTCAGCCCGATCGATATGTGCCGGAGGATTGGACCAGGTTGGGTAGATTAAGGCATTCAGCTGCACAGCGTCCATCGCTGCAATGGTGTTGGCCAGCAGCCGATTTCTCAGCGGATGATTGGGCCAGATCGGACAGGGCGGGTCTCTGTCGGCAGGGCTGATATCCAGAGGGTACTGAGAAAAAAACTCAAACCCTGCCTTCGATTCAGGTGCGTATTTCCCGCTTTCGAGAAGCTCGTTAACATCGAGCAGCGGGGGTTCATCCAGGCTCTTGAGATACTGCCCCACATCATATCTGAAGCTGGCACAGCCTCGAATTTCTTCGCTGAGTGCCGGGAAGCCCGGGATCTCAAAAGGGTCGACAATGGTTGCCCCGGCAGCTATCAGATCCTCGATGGCTCGATAAAACAGCGCCTCTATTTCTGCGTCGGCATCATCATGATCGACCAGGGCCCGCAGCACGCCGATGCGTTTCCCCTGCAGGCCATCCAGATTCAGAAACTCCATGTAGTTCTGTTCCCGCTTGCCTGGCACAGTCAGGGAGTCTGCCGGGTCATAGCCGGCCACCACATTAAACAGCCGCGTGCCATCTTCGACCGTGCGCGCCATCGGCCCGGCTATATCGCGGTCGAATATCAACGGGATGACACCGTCCCGGCTGGTGAGCCCGATCGTCGAGCGAATGCCGAACAGGGCCAAATGGGAAGCAGGGCCACGGATAGAGTTGCCGGTATCACTACCCATGCCGGCAACCCCCATGCTGGTAGCGACGCCTGAGGCGGTACCACCGGAAGAACCGGCGGGCACGAAGTTAGTATCATAGGCATTGGCAGTGCGGCCATAGGAAGAAGACACTGTCTGTTCCGGGCTGAAGGCCCACTCGGCCATGTTGGTCTTGGCGAGTACGATGGCACCAGCTTCCCGCAGTTTTCGAACCATGAACGCATCATCGGGCGGCAGAGAGTCCTTCAGGGCGATGGAGCCTCCGGTAGTCACCATGTCATGGGTATCGAAATTGTCTTTAATCAGTAGTGGCACGCAGAACAAGTCAGGCAAAGCTTCGCCACTGTGGATCGATCGGTCCAACTCGTCGGCTCGCGCCAGCGCGTTTTGATTAGTTTGCGCAATGGCGTTGATACCGGAAGACTTGTCGTAGACGGCAATGCGTTCGAGATATCCCTCCACCACATCGCGGCATGAGATTTCGCCAGAGAGTAGCGCAGCCTGAATATCTGCGATGCCGGCTTCAACCAGCGAAAACGTCGATGTGGAAGGGCTGGAGCAGGCAGCCAATAAAATTAGCGCTGCTAAACTTACAAACCTGATCCAATACGTCATATTTAATATCCACTCCTGGTATGTAGACTGATGCGCCTCTTTTTTCTACGATTCCTGCGGGCGGTTACAGTCATTGCTTCGACCCCCGTCTTGTATTTTCGGTTCCGGTGAAGACTAAACATGCCCCTTAATAAAGTCTACGTTTATCAGGCCACGATCGACCCTAACCGCGAACTAACAAAAGGGGTCGGTTGGAACTTTTTAAGTTCTACCGACCCCTTTTGGTTCAGCATGGTAGCGCCGCTTCAATTATTGCTTCGGCGTGCCGTCCCCATTCATTCCCATGGACTCGTATCGCCTCCAGCCGGCCAGGATACCGGGCAGACCATGGTTGCCCTCATGGCAGGCATATTCATAGAGCGGGTCTTTGATTCGTCGCATCGGCAACTTCGCCGACCAGCTCACATCCCAGGTTAGTGGATCTTCGATGGTGAAATCATATTCCAGGGTATTTGCATCTATCCAGTTGAAACGCTCCTCCAGCTTCATGCTGGCGGAAGATCCTCTGCCATTCTGGTCATAATAGAAATTTTGGGTACGGATCACCAGGGTGTCCCCATCCCAGTAAGCGATGGAATCTCCGTCCCACTTGAGCTGGCGGGTGTGATGCTCGCTATGCAGCCGGATAATTCGTGCCCGGTGAATCATCTCGTTGACAATGACGATATGATCCCTGGTTTGTATCAGCTGCATATTATTGTTATAGGCACCCGATACCATGGGTGGTCCGGCACCCCCACTCATCAGACAACGATCGGCCAGGGTCCGAGCTTCGGGGCCAATGCTTAGTCGCCTGAGCTCAGCTATTTCGGCACGTCGTTGGCGTCCGGCTGCATTGGTCGGCGGCATCCTGCCATTGGGTGGATCGTAAATAAGCGAGGTGCGGCGATCGGCGATAGTTTCAATGCCACGTTCGTACCAAAAATTATTGTAGGAAATCACCCCCGGTGGATAACCGGCACCGCCCACAGAGTCGATGATCAGGTCCCGGTTTTGTCGACGATTTTCAAACTGCTGCCATTCTATGGCCTCCGCTGCCGTCAGCACTGCCTTGTCAGCCAGCTCCCGGGGGCGATTCAATGGTGTCAGAGTCCTGTAAGTGTAGGTACCCTGAAAATCGGGCACACCATATTCAGTGCGCGGAATAGCAGATGTCTGTGCTATGAGCGTCGGGACTACTAGTATACTGCCTATGGCCAGACCCAGTGCAGCCAGGAACCTGTTGTTCATTTAATCCTCCTTGTCAGCATTTTGCCACTGTCGAGGCTATGTGTGAATACAAGCAAATTACGCTGTTATGGATATTATTCAAGCAGAAATTGGCCCATCACTCGTAATCGAAGAATGTGATAGCTTGCCTTTGAATCTTCGATCGAAGCTGAGCATGTGACAGAAAACTGCTCGCGAGGGGCAATACATCTGATACTGCACCCGAACGGGATTATGCATCCGGGTCTGTGCGAGATCGATGCTGAGAGGGAAAGAAATTAATTTTGCCTCCGTCGCATCCAATTCGGGCTGAATTGCATCTTTAAAAGATATGAACATTTCAACCGGCAGGAGGAAATAATGGAAAATTTTGAATTGAGTAGTTTAGGGGCTGGCCTCGTTGCATTGGCCTTCTGGGGATTCATCGCCGCGGTCGCAGTCGCCGGCATCTGGGACGGCATCCGCAAGCGCGATGCGCAACACGAAACTGTGCGCCACCTGTTGGAAAGCGGTCAGCAAACTGATCAGGCAACTCTGGAAAAACTTTTGTCGTTGAGCGACGGTGGCAATAAACATCCCGATCGTGATTTTAAGATAACCGCGCTCTGGATATTACCTGTCGCTCCCGGGCTGGCGTTATTAGGGCTCATTCTGGGCGCCGAGGCGCAAGCTCCGTTACTGGGAGTCGCTGTCTTGGTGGCCTGTCTGGGCATAGGATTTCTATTAGCGGGGAAAATTGCTGAGCGCTGGATCCCGTCAGACACTGACTGAATTATAAGCTAGTGGAGGGATTGGTATCTGTGAACAAAGCTCAGGACTATTACCCGAGTTGCCCGGAAGCAATGATAATCAGCCTAGCACGCACTGGCGATTCCGGCGCACTCGAAGAGTTGGTGCGGCGACGGCAGTCCTGGATACGCAACTTGATGAGGCGTTTCTGCGGTGACAACGCCCTGGCTGACGATTTGGCGCAACAGGTATTTTTGCAACTGTGGCTTAAAATCCATATGTTAAAAAAGGCCAATGCCTTTGGCGCCTGGTTGAAGCGCCTGGCGGTAACAGTCTGGCTTCAACACCTACGCAAACATGACGCGCTTCACGATGCCGAAGACTTAAGCGGTGGGGGAATTAATCCATCACGATGCGAACAGCGAGCGCCTGGATTTGGACCAAGCCCTGGCAACACTGTCCACAACAGTACGTTGATGTGTTGTTCTTTCTTATCATGAAGGCGCAAGTCACAGGGAAATAGCGCAGCTTACGGAGTTGCCATTGGGCACCGTAAAATCCCACATCAGTCGGGGTACAAAGCGCCTACGCCAGATATTATCTGCATACCAAAACAACGATACAGCGGAGAAATAACGATGACTGAGGATTGAGATCCACTGCTACAAACCCTGTTCGCAGAAGCCCACCAGGAACTGGATGGGGAAGTGTTTATCAGCGGCGTATTGGATCAAATTCGTAGCCAGAGAAACCCCCTGGTAGCCGGTGCAGTCTGCGGTGCCTTATTATTCGCAGCTGCCGCGTGGATTTTCGCACTGCGCTGCTGGAAATTGCACAACTCATCACCACAGCGCTATCGATAACATTGGTGGATCTGGGTCAAGGCTGGATATTCTGGATACTCTCACCAATTAATAATATAGCGAGCGTACTGGCACTGGCCTGGAAGGCAATGCGCATAATCCGGAATAAAATATTAAATGCGTCCTATGCC
>PCCP01000095.1 GCA_002731775.1 Gammaproteobacteria bacterium | reverse complement strand
TTCCGTTATCGGAACAGGCTTGGCGCTCAGGATTTCAGCGCCAACAGCACCCGCCGATGGCTGCGGTTTCATCACAGCAGCCTTAATCAAGCTCTCTTGGCCGATTCAGGCGATTCGAGCCGACCCTGTTGTGAACCCGGCGGTGGGTGATCGCCGGGGTCGCTTCTTGTAATTAATTGTGACAGAGTGGCGTGGGATATCTGGGCCAGGGACATGGAATATTTATCAGAGGCTCCCTTTTTCTAATCGAAACCGCGAGAACGCAGATGGCGATCCAAATTACCTATTGCAGAGAGTGAAACTACAAACCACAGGCCGACCGTGTGTCGAGCGAAATAAAAGAATTGGACGCCAGAAAGTGTGAGCTTATTGGCGGTGGTGGTGGTGTGTTTGATGTGGTGGTGGACGGCCGCCTGATCTTTTCGAAACACCAGACCGGGAGATTTCCAGAACCCGGTGAGATTGCTGGCCTGGTCGACAATTGATTCCCCATACTGCCCAGGACATTTTCTTTCGCACCAATCCCAGCACTTAGCGCTGGAACAAGTAGGAAAATTTCACGAAGATCTGGTCTCCATCCTTGCGCAGATCATTACTGATAATCAGCTCTCTTTCTCCTTCAGATTCGATGATGTCAAAATTAGTCTGATTGGAGTTATAGCCAAGGTAAAAAGCAGACCATGGGTTGATGACATACCGCAACAGCAAATCGAAATTAAGGTTCTTATCGTCCTTAAGGCGAGTTGCAGGGCCGGCGTCAGTCTCTACATATTGAGCAATAAATCGTAGTGACCATTCCTTGGTAAACTGATAGTTCCAGCTACTTCGAATAATCTCGTTACTGAATATGCTGGTACTCCCGCTCCTGGATTCCAGTTCTGTGTACAGATAGGTGTTGTCATTGCGCAGGCGGTCAATTGGGCGCCATAACATATTTAAATCAATTCTGCTGAAGTCGGCTATATTGGGTAGTGAGCCAAGCTGCGGCACTATATTCAAGGTCGTACCTGAGCGATAACTGACATCAAACTCCAGAGAGTTGAGGGTGTTGTTCGCATAACTCAACTGCCAGTTTTCGTATTCAAATTTCGTCCTGCTGATGATTCCAGAGAAATCCTGAGGTCTTAAGATCTCCTGGAAATCGGTATAACCGAAACCGAAGTGGTTGGTTGTGGTTTTAACATTGAAGCTGGGACCGATTTGGTGAAATATCCGTTCCCCGTCTGTATCTTCCAGGTATACGTCAAAGAAGGTGATATCCCAGCTGTCGATGACCGGGCTGTCCGGGAAAAAATTAAGTGCCAGGCGATTATGAATACCGGAAACATCGGGCTTGAAGAAGCGATTGGTGAAACCTAATTCGGCACGATAATCTTCGGTGGTCTCGATAAAGTGGGTATGGGTATTTACCATGCGCCCCACCCGATTGAGCTGAATATTGCGCTGGTAGCCGGTGGTGGATTCGCCACCGAGGGCGGGCTCGCTCTCGGTGCTGATGAATTGCAACTGGGTGATCCAGTTCTCGGTGAGCTTGAAACGGCCATCTACGCTGGCAACCCGGTTATAGCCATCGGCCAGTTCACGATCGGTTATCAGGAAACCGACACGGGATTGGTCAGAAATATCCCGGAAGCCGCGAACAATACCAATTTTGGCTTTTTCTCCCTGCAGGGGGTCGCCCGCTGCTCGGTTTAAGCCTGGGGCCTCATCGTTGATCAGGATGGCACCAAAGCCATAGTCACCGGCACGGCCGGTAAAGCGCATGCCACCCTCCGGATCGACGATGCGCCGGGTAAAGACCAGGGTCGAATCGGTGGCAAAGAAATCCGCATTTTCTACGAAGAAAGGTCGATTTTCCGGGAATTGAACTTCGAAGCGCTCGTTAACGGTAACCTGAGGCTGGTCCGATTCCACCTGGGAAAAATCTGGATTCAGGGTGATGTCCAGCACCATGGCGTCGTTAAAGACGAACTTGGCATCGATGCCCAGGTCCTGCTCGGTGCTCTGATCGAAATTGGGTCCCCCAGTCGCAGCCATATCCAGTGCATCGACTTCACGGGCGAAGATGAAGGGAATAATCTGCGAGTTGTTACCCGGAGACACGTCTCTGATGCCGGTGAGCATGGTAGTCTGGTTAAGCCGTCCTTCTATGGCGATAGAGTATGCCGGCCAGTACGCATATTCACTCAGGCGCGGAATCTGCCGACCAAACTGAATTCGCCACAACTGTTCGGTTGAATCGGGGAAGCGCAAGCTGTGAAGAGGAATCGCCATCTTCACCATGTAGCCCTGATCCGTCAGCGCCCCTTCACTTTCCCATACCACCTGCAGCGTGGTGTCGAAGCCGGCACGGCGGGATGAACCTTCGGTCCAGCGTGCGTCCCACTGTATTCCCATAGGAGTCGAGCGAAAGGAAAAAGCAGCCCGTTGATCATTGAAGGTGTCGATTGTCATCTCTACAGAGTCGTCACCGTCGATATTTTCCCGCGAGGATAGATTGGCACGAATCTGATTCGGTTCGGAATCGAAGGCGAGAAAAATCGCATGGAATTGTAGCTGATCGTAGCCGATATAGACTTCGGTTCGCTGTGAGGCGGCGTCGCCATCATCAGGAGTCCGTTGAATGAATTCTGTAACCCTGACCATCGATCTGGCTAACGCAGAAACGGGGCGCATGCCGGCGAAATCAGCGAATGCAGGTTCTCTGTCGATGTGAGGTATGACTAGGTCTTCGTCGGCGGCTTGTAGGGAAATCGAACACAGGTAAGCGACTACTGTGCTTATCAGGCACAACATCCAATGCTTTCTCATAACATCCTCGTGGGCTGAGTTTCTCTGGCGGACGTATTGTACTAGCAGTAGACTAAAAAAATAGTGACAAATAGAGACTCGGGGGAGGCTTATTGCGCCTGGCTGTGATCGATGAAGCCATCTTTGTTCGGCATATCGATCTCCGCCAGCGTCTCACTGTTCAATACCTTGTACTGATCGATTATGCCATTGAGGTAAAGCACATAGGCGGTGACCTGGTAGACTTCCACATCGCTCAGAGATTTCGGGGCAGTGGCGGGCATGGCTCTGCGGATAAAATCAAACACGGTGCTGGCATAGGGCCAATAACTGCCTACGGTGCGCAGAGGAGTGCCTTCTGAGTGCATGTCGCCACCCACCAGAACTGTATTGCCAGAGGTGCCCTCTCCGTTGAGCGCGTGGCAGACGGCACACTGCGCTTCGAATACTTCTTTGCCCTGCAGGGCGGTGCCGCTGCCCACCGGCAAGCCATTACCATCGGGTCCTGCAATCAAGTCGAAGTCTGCCAGCTGACTTTCGCTTATCGGGGTGCCAAGTCCCACATTCTGTGCCTGTGCAAGGGGGAAAAAACTGGTATGGCTTAGGGCGATGGCGACGATCACGCCGATTAGTTTGTTACGCGAAGACATTTCTCACCTTCCCGGCGCTATTAACACTCCAACTTTGAATGCCGTGGAAATGATATCGGCCCAGGATTCCAACCTCATTTATCAGGCCAGTACGGGTGGGTTGTACGTTGCCCTGGCTGTCGGTGGCGCGGCTCTGCAAGATGGCACTGCCACCGGTCCACTGCCAGGGAATACGAAAGCGCGCCAGCGCCTTGTGGGCGTGTTGATCGTCGAGCAGGGCGTCGGCCCAGGTTTGGCCGCCGTCTGCACTCACCTCGACACGGCGAATGCTGCCCCGACCTGACCAGGCAATGCCGTTTATCTGATACAGACCCTGCCGATGCAGGGACATTTGACCCGATGGTGAGGTAATCAATGACTTCGTTCCCATCGGCAGGGTAAATTGCCGGCTTAGGCGATCGGGTTGAGTGTCTGTGTACTTGCTGGTTTCATCCCTGAATTGGCTGGCGGCACGGGTGAGCTTGATCTGGGTCAGCCATTTCACGGAGATATTGCCTTCACAGCCGGGCACCAGCAGGCGCATAGGATAACCCTGCCCCGGACGCACGGGTTCACCATTCTGGTACAAGGCCACCATCACATCGTCCATGGCTCGGTCCATGGGTACGGAGCGGCCCATGCTGGCGGCATCGGCACCTACCGCGCTGATCCATTGTGCCTGGGGGTCCACGCCGGCTTCATCCAGTAGAGTCGACAGCGGGATGCCGGTCCATTCGGCACAGGAAACCAGGCCGTGGATGCTCTGCGCTGTACCATCCGGCGCATCGGCGCCATTGGCACCCCACAGGGCACCGCTGTTGCCGGAGCATTCGAGGAAATAAATCTTGCTTACCATCGGGTACTTGAGCAGATCTTCGTAGCTAAATACCAATGGTTGTCTAACCAGGCCATTGATGACCAACTTGTGCCGGGATGGATCGATGTCTGGTATGCCGGCGTGGTGGCGCTCGAAATGCAGGCCATTGGGTGTAATGGTGCCCTGTAGATGTTGCAACGGAGAACGTGAGGCCCCGCCGCCGGGATAAATCGGATTCGGATTGCCCGCCATACGCTGAAACTGCCCGGCGTAGCTGGAGCGACCACCATAGCCACTGGCTCCCGGCCCAGGGCTTTTCGACCAGGCGGGAATTTCGAGGCGCATGCCGGCATCCGCAGCCAACGCCGAGTTGGCAACCGCTACGCCCATGCCTGCCAGGCCCAGCCCCAATAGATGGCGCCGATTAATCAAACCATTGCCAGCCACTGTTTCCAGTTCTTGATCTGTCATAATTAATAACCCAGGTGTCTTTTTGCTTCCTGCACGGCCGCATGACTGTCGTCATTCCACACAGCCAGCAGAGATGTGTACATGGAATCCGCTTCGCTGTCGCGGTCCAATTGATTATAGCTACGGGCAGCCCCTAGTAAAGACAGGGGTCGATTAGGCATCCGCAGGAGAGATTGTTCGAACAACTCTGCTGCAGCGGCATAATCGCCTAGCTCCAGCATTTGTTCACCAGCAAGTTCATGTACAGGCTTAAGCGGATTGGCAGCACCATTCGGCGGTCGTTGCGTTTTGGCAAGCTCCACAGCCTCTGTCAACAAAGCGATAGCTTGCTGGCGCTTGGCCACATCTACCATGGGCCCACTGCTGGCTTCTTTTAACCGGGTCAGAGCCGTTACTTCCATGCTGGCTATTTTCAGGAAGCCATCATCGGGGCGGTCATTCGACATCGCAATGAGCCTGCTTGCCACTCGATTTGCTAATCCCAACTCACCGAGATTGGCAGCACTGAGCCCAAGTGCCAGTAATTCATTGGCATTCAAATCATCGGAATATTCCTGCGTCTGCCATTGCTGGCTCTCGATAATGTGGCGTGCCTGCATGTTGCGAACAGTACCTTCGGAGCGACCGTCACCGGGATTATTCTTTAGTACCTCCTTGGCGCGTGTGATCCAAAGATTTGATCGTTCCAGATCTCCGCGCTGTAAATCGCCATACTGGCCCCAGTCGGAAGAGTGGTTCAGATCACCCACGGTATCACCCGGCTGCCATAGCGCGACGCCGGCATTGAAGGCAGATTCGTTCCATTGCGATACTTCGTTCCACATGCCGTGTTGAATAAAGATATGTGTTGGCATATGACGGGCGTGAGAAACAGCTGGCGCTATGCTGGCATATTTGGTCGCCGCCTCCAGTGCGATCGGTGCGTGTAGCGGATCATCGAAGGCGTGGATTACATAATGGGGGGCGCCGGGATGATCGCCATTCTTCCTGAACAGTTGCAGCGCCATCGCGCCAGCCTGCATATTGATACGGTTTCTATCGGATCCTGCCGCCGTGGCCCCGGCCAACATGGATACGGTATAGAAGGCCTTTACTTCATCATCATCGGGATAGTTTCTATATAGCTCTGCCATGGCATGCATCCAAGCGGTGCGACGCTCTGCCATACCGCCTTCGGTCAGGGCATAGGCCTCCGCTGCCCGCAGAAATCCTTTCTCTCTCTGTGTGGGCGCCTTGGCCAGGCGGGCCTCATGGGTGGTTCCCAGACGCAAAAGCGCCTGCCCGGGACGGTCATCCTTCGGGCCGAAGAAAGGGTGTTGATAGGTAAAGGTCTCTCCCCAATAGGCCATGGCGAAATTTGGATCCAGTTCCTGGGCCTGCTTGAATTCTCCCTGGGCCTGGGTCATGCCAAAACTGTGGAGGTAGCCGACGCCTAGCAGGAAATGTTCCTGCGCTGCAGAGGAGCCGGAGGTGGGGAAATCGAACTTGCCTATTTGGTCAAAATCTGCCCCAAAGCTGATATTAAAAAGACTGGCAGTGAATACCAGCACAGGAACTAAAGGTGTCTTTCTGGTCATGAATTTTCCCTCTGAGGGTTGTTCTATTCTGGGGCTAAGAGTGCCAACTCCACTGTAGCATTGCAATCACTTAATTCGTATTGACGCTGGTGCCTAGGGGGAAGCCGGCCAATTTTGTCCGCCGGGCGCTACCTATTGAAGATGGAGTCAGGCCAGGCAAGCTCAAATCAGGCGGGCTGTTCTTTATTCCACAAGCAAATGATCGCCGATCACTCGAATGAAGGCGGGGCCGTACTTCTCCAGCTTTCTCTCACCGACACCGCTCACCAGGTTGAATTCATTCAGATTCCGTGGCCGGTTCACGCACATCTCCTGCAGGGCACTGTCGTGAAAAATGACGTAGGGGGGCACACCCTGTTCCTCGGCGAATTCTCGACGGCAATCCCGTAGTGCCTCCCACAGTGCCACATCCACATCCGGGGCCAACGGTGTTTTTGTTTGTCGCTTCGCAGTCTTGGCCTTGATGTCCAGGCGCAATTCGATACGCTCTTCACCCCGTAACAAGGGGCGGCATGCTGCTTCCAGACGCAGCCCGCCGAAGCGCTCCAGGTCGACGCTCAGATAGCCGCGGGCCACCAACTGGCGGAACACCGAGCGCCACTGATTATTATCCAGATCGGTGCCGATGCCATAGGAAGCCAGATGGTGGTGATCGAACTGGAAGATTTTGTCGGTATCCGCGCCGCGTAAAACGTCGATCAGGTGGTTCACGCCGAAGCGTTGTCCAGTGCGGTAAGCAACGCTTAGTGCCATTTGCGCCGCCTCGGTTCCGTCCCAGGTTTGTGCCGGCTCGAGACAGGTGTCGCAATTTCCACAAGGTTGTTCCAGAATTTCACTGAAATAAGCAAGTAAGGCCTGGCGCCGACAGCTAGTGATTTCACAGAGACCCAGCATGGCATTGAGTCGATGTTGTTCTGCGCGCTTGAATTCCTCACTACCCTCCGAGCCGGCCATCATCTGGCGTAATTTGATCACGTCCTGCAGGCCGTAAATCATCCAGGCATTGGCAGCGTCACCATCGCGACCGGCCCTGCCGGTTTCCTGATAATAGGACTCGATGGTCTTGGGCATGTCGAGATGAGCCACGAAGCGCACATTGGGTTTGTCTATACCCATGCCAAAGGCGATAGTGGCGACGATAATGACGCCGTCTTCCCGCAGAAATTGACGCTGATGTTTGGCCCGGGTTTCCGCGTCGAGCCCGGCATGGTAGGGCAGGGCGTTGAAGCCCTGATCCTGTAGCCAGTAAGCAATCTCTTCGGCCTTCTTGCGGGACAGGCAATAGACAATGCCGGCATCATTGGCGTGCTCTGACTTCAAAAATTTATGAAACTGTTGCTTGGCGTTGTGTTTGAGCGCGATGCGATAACGGATGTTGGGGCGATCGAAACCGGCAATAAAATGTTGCGCAGCGGTGAGTTCGAGGCGTTGAGCAATTTCTTGGCGAGTACGCTCATCGGCGGTGGCGGTCAGGGCGATACGGGGAACGGCCGGGAACAACTCGTGTAACAGGCTCAATTGTAAATAGTCGGCACGAAAATCATGACCCCACTGAGAGACGCAGTGGGCTTCGTCTATAGCAAATAAAGCAATTGAAACTTGCCGCAGGAGGCTGAGAGTTCTGGCCTGGTTTAACCTCTCGGGCGCAATATACAACAGGTCGAGATTGCCAGCGAGCAGGCTCTGTTCAATTTCCTCGGTACTTCTGATATCGAGAGTGGAGTTCAGAAATGCGGCCCGCACCCCGAACGAGCGTAAGGCGCTTACCTGGTCCTGCATCAAGGCAATAAGCGGAGAGATGACGACACCGCAGCCCTCTCTTGCAATGGCAGGGATTTGATAGCATAGGGATTTTCCACCACCGGTTGGCATTAGCACCAGGGCATCGCCGCCGTCGATAAGTGTTTGGATTATTTGATCTTGGGGTGGTCGAAAAGACGAAAAGCCAAAAACGGACTGGAGGATGTCATGTGCACTACTCATTGCCGTTCAGTATACCGTATAGTTAGGAGATTCTATTCTGACAATTCATAATAGTCGCAAAACAGAGATACTATGAACGAAGGCGGCAGAATAAATTCGACGGTGGTTTTTGCCTTGTATTGCTGACCTCTGGTTTTCTTTATTCACAGGAATATGTCTGTGCCGGGGACGATACCTATAAGGGCTTTGATTTTTTGGGTAGGCGAATGGGATGTGTGTAACAATGCCAATAGGACAGTGGCGATGAAGAAGCTACAACGGTCAATCTATCGTTCCGCAATCGCGCAGTGAGAAACCATCAATAGCCACATAGTAATTGCTGCCAGCGATCTGTAATTCGGAAAAAATAGGGATTGAATACAAATTTTTCAGGCTACTCGCTGTGACCCAGATCGGTTTTGTGAAAACCGCTATTGGCGCATTGATTTTCAAAGGCTATGCGCAACTGGTCTACGGATTAAGTTTCCGCATTGCTTTAGGAGACGACGAAGCTAATCTGTACAGGTTTCGTTACAAGATCTATTGCGATGAAGGCTATATCAATTCCGATTCCTATCCGGACCAGAAATTTAGTGATAAATATGACCCGGCATCGATCAGTGTAATAGCGGTGAAAGCAAATGAGATAGTTGGAGCGGGTCGGGCGACGCACTATTCCCAGGGCGGCCTGCCCACCTTCGAATATTTTAATATCAAGCTGCCAGATAACATAAATAGAGACAGGATAGTCGAAATGGGCAGATTTATGGTCCATCCGAAGTACCGTGGTAAGGCCAGGTTAGTCGCTATCGGAATATCACTTCAATTAAAAAAATATGTGCGCGGGAATCCTGATATCGAATGGCTGGTTGCGTTTATGTCAGATAAGGTGCAGCAGGCGTTTGCGGCGCTAATCCCATTTCAAACCCTGGCTGAAAACCCACTGGCAGAAATTCACATACAGGCGCGCGGCTTATTGCCCGGCTACTGGGAAAAGGGGAACATACACCCGGTGATTGCGAAAGCTTCGGAGCTCTTATAGCTCGCCGCATCAAAATAGGGACGGAGGGAATAAACTAATTCCCTCCGTCCCTATTTGGCGAAGTGCTTGAGCTACCCCGCTATCACCAGGGTACGGGGGATCTGGCCATAGTTTTCCCAGCGACTGATCTTCTCGGGCATTTGCTCCGCGGTGAACTGCACGTTGCCATTGGCGTCGGTCACCCTGGACACGATAGTGTGCTCGCCGGGGCTGGCATTATTCCATTGGTACTGGAACAGTTTCCAGGAATATTTCGTCGCGCCGGAATCGAGCTGCGCTTGCATCCAGGGGCCATTGTCAATCTTGACTTCCACGCTACGCACACCCACGCCATCAGTTAGCACAAAACCGGAAATCTTATGTGTATTCCCCATGCGAGTAACCCGGGTAATGGCAGATTTCAGTTGAATTCTGGTCACCGAATTTTCTACCCAACGTTCCTGGCCTCCAATCATTTCCTTCTTCAAGGTGACGTAATCACGTCCCATGAAACGGCTCATGAAGCGCCGGTCCTGCACATGGATCTGGGTCAGCCACTTCACGTTAGCCACCCCGTAAAAACCTGGAACCAACAGGCGTAATGGCCTGCCGTGGAATTGTGGCAGGGCCTCGCCGTTCATTTGCAATGCCAGCATGTTTTCAGAGCGCATCGCGTCTTCAGTTGACAGGCTCCTGGCGAAATTCTGTTCCACATCCGTATCTCGAATATTTTCGGTACCGGAGTCTGCGCCGAAGAATACGACCTCTTTGCCTTCCGGCTTAATGCCGCATTCGGCTAATATGTCCCGAAGTCTTACGCCGCCCCAATTCGCATTGCCAATCAAGCCGTTATACAGGCGGGGACTGTTGCCACCGCATTCAAAGCCAGCATTTTGCTGAAACTGGCTTCTCTGCTGCAGATCGCTGAGCGTATATTCCCGCTCGGTTTCAACCAGGCCGGTGACCTTCAGGCGATAGCTACCGATATCCACCTCCGGTTGCCCATAGTGCTGGACTACATAGAAATCGGCGTTGTCGGTATAGAAAGAAGTAATTTGTCGTGTATCGAGAAAGTGAGTGCCCCCGGGTATCGCTGGCCCTCGACTGAAATCTGCAGGCATATCGGTGAACAGCACCAATTCTTCGCCTTGGGCGAGTGCAGGCATTGCCCACTGCGGTATTGTGGCTACAGCACCCACTGCCATCGTGGTGTTCAGGCTGCGCTTCAATAGGGTGCGTCGGTCAATTTTTTCATCGTGCATCATGGGCCTCCAACTTGTTATTCTTTTACTGAAACGGCTTGAAGTGTGATGCATTGCGGTAGCAAGCACAAGCCCAAAAACCTGCACGAGTACTCGGTTGGTATCGAAGGAGCAGATTTATTCTTCTTGTCTAGCTTGTATCAAAAACTCGGCACCTTTCTCGGCGATCATTACGGTTGGTGCATTGGTATTGCCGGAGGTGATGCGGGGCATGATCGAGGCGTCAATGACGCGTAAGTTATCTACGCCATGGACCTGGAGGCGATCGTTGACCACGGCCATGGCGTCGTTGCCCATCTTGCAGGTTCCAACCGGGTGAAAGATGGTCGTGCCGAGATCGCCCGCAGCCTGCAGCAGGTCTTCGTCGCTCCTCAGATCCGGGCCTGGCTTCCATTCTAGTGGCTCATACTTTTCCAGCGCCTTTGCCGCCATTATCTTGCGGGTGAATCGCAGTCCTGTTATCGCCACCTGCCGATCCGCCTCTGTCGATAAGTAGTTCAGGGTGATGGCAGGATAGTCATAGGCGTCATTGCTGTTGATGCGCACATGGCCGCGGCTGCTTGGTTGCAGATTGCAGACCGAGGGTGTGATGGCATTGAATCTGTGCAGGGGGTCGCCAAATTTGTCCAATGATAAGGGTTGCACATGCCACTCAATGTTGGCGGTGGGTTGATCCAGATCGCTCTTGGCGAAGGCGCCCAGTTGTGAGGGTGGCATGGTCAGAGGCCCAGACTTGAACAGGAAGTACTCCAGACCCATTTTCATCTTACCGAAGAGGGAATTGGCACGCAGGTTCATCGTCACGGTGTTGTTGACCTTGTAGACACTGCGTATCTGTAAGTGATCCTGCAGGTTTTCACCGACACCTGGCAAATCATGCACAAGGGCTATTCTTTTTTCCTGCAGTAGAGAAGCATTGCCAATTCCAGACAGTTGCAAGAGCTGAGGCGAGCCGATAGCACCCGCCGCCAGGATGACTTCCCGTCTCGCGTCAATGATTTGGGCGGCTTGCTTGCCAATGCGGACTCTGACTCCGGTGGCGCGGCGGCCGCCATTTGCCGTGTCTAACTCCAGTTTCTCGACGTGGGCATGGATGGTAACCGTGAGGTTTTTTCTCGACAGCACCGGTCGCAGAAAAGCCCTGGTGCCGCTCCAGCGCGAGCCATTGCGCTGATTCATCTGGAAGCAGGCGTTGCCGAAATTATCGCCGCGATTGAATTCTTCGATCTTGGGAATGCCGCATTGTTCGGCGGCGTCGCGCCAGGCATCGAGGATTTCCCAGTTTACTCTTCGTTCCTCGACTCGCAATTCACCATCGGCGCCGTGAAACTCATCGGCGCCATGTTGGTAGCTTTCGGATTTCTTGTACACCGGCAGTACCTCATCCCAACTCCAGCCCCTGTTGCCCAGGGATTCCCAGTAATCGAAATCACTTCTTTGACCGCGCATGTAAATCATGGCATTAATAGAGGAGCAGCCACCTAACACCTTTCCTCTGGCGTAACCGATGGAGCGGCCATTTAGTCCCTTATCGGGTTCGGTCATATAGCACCAGTCGGTGCGGGGATTGGCGATGGTATATAAATAACCTACGGGGATGTCGATCCAGAAATAGTCGTCTTTGCCGCCTGCCTCTAGCAACAGTACCTCGACCCCGGGGTCGGCGGAGAGTCGGTTAGCGAGCACACAGCCGGCGGTACCGGCTCCAATAATGATGTAATCGTACTGGGGCATATGAGTGATGGGATTTGGATTTTCTCGATGTTCTCCGCATAATACAGATTAAGCGTTCGGCAACAAAGCGGCACTGGCTGCTTCGATTCAATCTGTGATAAAAACAGCGGGTAACGAAGAGTGGAATTAGCTCTGCAGCAGGCGATTGGCGAGTTTTTCAGTATCGATCAGGAGGAAGCGCTGAGGGTATTTCATGGCAGAGGGCATCTGTACCCTGGGCTTGAACATGTCTGTATCGACTGGTTTAAGCCCCTGGTTTTGATCACCGCCTATGTTGAGATGGTGGCGGTGAAGGAACTCGCTGCGCAAATCATCGCCGCGGATAAGCTGAGTCAGGTCAAATCTATCATCTTGCAAAAACGTTATGAGCGCGGGGCGCCGGCCGAGTTGCTGTTTGGCGACGAGTTGCCAGTTCTTATCGTGCAGGAAAATAGGCTGGTGTTCGAAGTACATCCGGGCACACAGCAGAACGCGGGTTTGTTCCTGGATACCCGCCCGTTGCGGGAATGGCTGCAAGAAAATAGTAGCGAAAAAAATGTGCTTAATCTATTCGCCTATACCTGTTCGCTTTCCGTGGCTGCCTTGGCCGGTGGCGCTGTGAGGGTGACAAATGTAGATATTAGTAAGCCAAGTATCAAGTGGGGCGAAAAAAACCACCAGTTAAATAATCAGGAGTTGGATCGGGTCAAGTCTATCCCCCATAACCTGTTCCGATCCTGGGGTCGAATTCAGCAATACGGCCGCTACGACCTAGTGGTGATAGATCCACCAACCCGGCAACGTGGCAGCTTCGATGTGGAGAAAAATTATAAAAGCGTTCTCAGGAAATTATCCAAGTTGTGCAATGTCGGCGCCGATATTATTGTGACTGTGAACAGCCCGTTTCTCGATGCCAATTTTCTGTTGGATCAATTTGCTGCCAGTCTTCCGAATGCAAGCTTCGTTGAAGTGATTCCTGCCGCGCCAGAGTTCGCGGACAAGTATCCCGAAAGAGGATTGAAAATCTGCCATTTCAAGATGGCCTGACTAGTTCCAAGTGTGACTGCACAAATCGCAGTTTCCTTAAATTTGAGAGAAGGTGGTGTATCGATGAGCAATGAAGAATTGAGTAACGCAGACGACGATGAAAATAAATCCAATGATGAAACCACTGACAAGAAAGGTGCCGGGGTTAAATTCCCACCACCATTGATATTTGTTCTGCTAATTATTGTCGGCCTGGCTCTGGATTACATCTGGCCGCTTGGAATGAGTATACCCGGGTCCGCTGGGGTGTTCGGAATTGTGCTGGTGTTATTTGCAGTCGCCGTTGCTGGCCTGATAAATGCGACATTCAAGCGAGTCGGTACTGCCATCGAGCCCTGGAAACCAACCAGCAATATCGTTACTACCGGTTTCTATGCCTGGTCGAGAAATCCGATTTACACAGGGTTTTGTGTTTTCAATATTGGCCTCGGTATTAGTCTGAATAATCTCTGGGTGTTCCTGAGTTTTATTCCCGGGGCAGTATTGGTGTATTTCATTGCTATCGTCAGAGAAGAAGCGTATCTCGAGGAAAAATTTGGCGAGGAATATCTTGCCTATAAGCGCAAGGTCAGGCGCTGGATTTAAGCGATCATCGGCTATTTGGTTTGCAGGCAAGGCATGGCTTGCTGGCTTGAGACTGGATCGGGCGCGGCCTGGCTGCCTTGAGTCATCGCTCAGTGATTTCGAAACTGAGGGCAGCAGATTGAGTTTGACCAAATTCGTCTTCACTAAACACTTCGAGTCGCTGAATGCCTGGTTCCAAACCAGCGGGTAATTCCAACTCCCAGATGTGCGCCGATCGCGTGGGATTGCCGATGGCGTCGTCGGTTTCTTCTAGCTGGCGATAAATTCCCACCACAAACGGGTCGGTTCGAACCGTATAAGTCATGGCCACCGGCTCGGATTTATTCACAGAAAGCCAGACCGAATCCCTTATACCACCGTCGAACAGGTTAACGACCACCCTGGTGCCGGGCTGCAGTGCGCCCCGATTAACACTGCCTTCTGCGGTTTCGACCAAGGGTGGATCCAGCACGATTCGTAGGCGCGCACTGGCGTCCTGGCCGTAGGGAAAGGGAATAAATTCAGGCACGACGCTGACATCGTCAAATTTCAACAGGTAAAAGCCATTGGGATTACCGTCCTGCATCATGGCATCGCGGACGCCACGATAGTCGGCGGGGCCGGTAGTCCAGCCATTCCCACGCACCTCCGCCAGGGTGTGCGCGATCCAGGGCCGACCCTGCCAGCCGTGACTATGGTTGATCTCCACCTTCCAGCTGTTGCTGGTGTCGTGCCCCGCCAGCGCATAGATGCTGTCGAAGGGCTCGAGAATTTTTAACAATTCTGCGAAGTTTTCGGTGCCCGGACCGGTGGCGGGGGCGGCACCACTGGCGTCGACGGCTTCGGCGATGAGCGGGATATGGGTCGCTATGACGATCAGCTTGTCTTTGGCAACATGTTCAAGGTCATGTCGCAGCCAGGTCAATTGTCTGCCGGAAATGTAGCCTCGGTAACGATCGTTATCTATGCGTTTGCCAGCGCCGGCGTATTCAACGTTGTTCAGAGAAACCAAATGAACGTTGCCGTGATTAAAGGAGTAGTAGGTGGGGCCAAAGTGTTGCTTGTAGGTTTCGTTGGCAAAAAGCGCGTTGGGTGATTCGTAATTGATGTCGTGGTTGCCTGGCAGATTCCACTGCGGAATATCCATCAGCGCCATCATCTGTTTATGGCGGTCATACAAGGACAGGGTGTCGAAGACGATATCACCGACAGTCAGGCCAAACTGCGCCTGATAAGGATTACCGATAAGCGTATTGACCAGATCTTCCCGTACCATATCCTGCCCCACTTCATATCGAGCCTGGGGATCGGCGAAGCCATAGGCACTAAAGGCAGGGGACGGGTTTTGCTGGCGCTGCAGTGGAAAATCGATTGAAGCGGGCAGGGGTCCGGTCGCTGCTGTCACCGGCCACAGCCACTCAACCGAAGTACCGGCTATGATCGCAGGGGTTCCGTCTGGATAATGGCGGTAGAAAAACTGCGGAAGCTGGTTCGCATCCACTGTTACAGCGTAGCCGGAGGGTTGGGAAATAAACAAGATCTCGGTGGCGGCAAGAGAGATCTGGTAGTGTCCCGACGCATCCGTAAGCGTCACATCGCAGCCATTACTGACGCTCACCGCGCCGATACCCGGCTCATTGGATTCTCTTAAGCCATTTCGATTTTGATCCAGGAATACGAATCCCTGGGCTGATTCCCTGGTGGGGTCAGCATCTCCACATTGGGCAAGGACATGACTGCTACAGGTGAGAAGAAAAAGCGTAAGCGTAAGCAGTTGCAGGGAGTCGATGTGTTTCATAGTGAAATACTCTATTCGATAGGCGGCAAATTGGAATAGACCGCTGAAAACAATCCCCCAGTATCAGGCAAATACGTTTCTTAACTCCGCCGCGCATTCCGACAGCGCTGCCTTCGCCTGGTCCAGGGCTCCCGGCATCGCAATAAATCCATGTAGCATGGTCTCGTAGTGTGAATACTTGACCTGCACGCCCGCCTGCGCGAGTTTGTCGGCGTAGGCCTTGTCTTCATCCTGTAGCGGATCGAAACCAGCAGACAGTACCAGGGCGGGGGGCAGGCCGCTTAAATCGTCGGCGTTCAGGGGTGATGCCTGCCAGTGATCGATGTCACTGTCAGCTTCAAAATACAGCGCATAGAACCAGTCGATGAGCTCATTGGTCAGGCGATAACCCTGACCGAATGTTTCATGGGAGGCAAACGAGCAGGACATATCTGTGCCTGGGTAGATGAGTAATTGATGCACCAGTCGTGGGCTACCTGCTGCCTTTGCTTTTAAACAGACGACGGCAGCGAGATTGCCTCCGGCGCTATCTCCGCCCACGGCGACACGATCGTTATCGCCACCGAGGCTGCCTGCATTTTCCGCCAGCCACCGGGTCGCCGCCCAGCAATCATCGATAGCCGCGGGGTACTTGTGTTCGGGTGCCAGCCTGTAATCGACGGCGACCACAATGCAATTCGCTTCCACACATAGGGTGCGACAAACACAGTCGTGGCTCTCGAGTGATCCGATCACATAGCCGCCACCGTGAAAATATATCAGCACCGGTAGCCCGGAATCTGAGCCAGGCTTGTACACCCGTGTCGGTATATCACCAGCGGGCCCTGGAATCGACAGTGTCGTAATTTCCTGGGGCTGTGGTGGTGATCCCTGCACCGCTGCGGCGCCCTTATCGTAAAGCGCGCGCGCATCGACAGCCGAGAGTGTGTTGAATGCTGGGCTACCTGACTGTTCGACTGCGTCCAGTAGTGCGCGTGCTTGTGGATCCAATGTCATATTGATTTTGTCCTTCGAGGATCGGGGAATTACCCTTGTATATCATGGCTTTGGCTTTAGACCAAAGCCAATTCGATGGAGTTGTCCGCGGTCGCCTTGATTGCTTCTGCGTTTATATTAATAATCACCGACATGGAATTGGAAGAGTCAACACCCATACTGGTCGGCGGCGGTCAGTTTACTGAGAAAGATGTGGCGCCGGAACGGGCTCTGTCTCCCATGGGCATCGCGGCAGCGGCTGCCAGGGCGGCGTTGAGCGATACCGGCATCGGCGATAAGCTCACGGCGCTGATCGATACCTTGATGGTAATTCGGATTATCTTCGACTCCACCAACCGCCCCCGTCTGCCAATTCCATTCGGCCGTGCCGAAAACCCGCCACGGGCGGTGGCCCGCCGCATCGGCGCTAATCCTACACATGCGATCTATGGCAATGTGGGAGGTAACACGCCGCAGAAGTACATCAATGAAATGGCGGAGAAGATAGCGACAGGAGACGTTGACGTCGCCCTGATTACCGGCTCAGAAGCGATCAAGACGGCGCAGCTTGCGCTTCGTAATGGCCTCGAGTTGGATTGGCAGGAGCACGATGAAGGCCCGCAGGAAGATCGCGGCCTCGGTGAGAAATTATCCACGCCCCATGAGTTCGCACATGGGCTGGGTATTCCAATTCAGACCTACCCGCTGTTCGAAAACGCCATCCGTGGCGCCAGGGGGCATACCATCGAAGATCACATGCTGAGCATGGGGGAATTGTTTGCGCGCTTCACCGAAGTTGCAGCCACTAATCCTTTCGCCTACTACGGCGCCCGACGCACCGCGCTCGAGCTTGCCACGGTGACGCCGGAAAACCGCCTTATCTGCTTTCCCTACCCGAAATGGATGAACGCCATGGATGCCGTCAATCAGGGGGCGGCGGTGGTTATGACCTCAGTTGGCAAGGCCAGGGAACTGGGGATAGATCCGGCCAAATGGGTGTTTTTGCACGGCTGCGGTGAAGCCAATGAAAAGATATTGGTGAGTGAACGGGTGGACTATCATTCTTCGCCTGCTATGGCGGCCAATACCTCGAGTGCGTTTGAGATGGCAGGGAAGCGTATCGATGATATGGATTACATCGATATATATTCCTGCTTCCCATCTGCGGTAGAGATCGGTTGCGATGAATTAGGTCTGAGATATGATGATCCTCGGGGCTTAACTGTCACCGGTGGCCTACCGTTTTTTGGCGGTCCCGGGAATAATTATTCCATGCACGCGATTGCCACCATGTTGCCGTTGCTGCGCGCCGCCCCGTCAAAATTTGGATTGGTCACCGCAAATGGAGGCTATCTTTCCAAGCATGCGACGGGTATTTATTCCGCCACTGCCACCAAGGGCCGCTGGCGGCGAGAGTCGCCTGCAACGTACCAGGCAGACATCGACAAGATGGCAAGCCCGGAATTCATCGAGACACCGTCGGGCAAAGCCAGCGTCGAAACCTATACGGTGTGTTGCAAGAGGGGAATACCGCAACGGGGAATCATCATCGGCCGGCTACACGGCAGCGACCAGAGATTTGTCGCCAACACCCCTGATGATATGAATACTTTGCGGTCTATGATGACAGAGGAATACCTGAATAAAGCCGGAACGGTGACATCCTCAGAGGGCCTGAATACGTTTACTCCCTCGCCGGCTTGATAATCATCACGTAAACGCCGATATTGTCCGCCTCGTGCGCGCAACGAGAACGGCTGTTGCCGCCAGAGTCGAGATCACGGCTACAAATTTGGAAGATTGGTGATAAATTATGCAAGTCTTCGAATCAGCGCTACCTAGACCCCAGCGTTCGCTATACCTACCAGGCCAGAAGGAATTGAGTATGCAAAATCCCACCGCTCGCCAGTATTGCCTCGCCACCATATTGGCTGCCTTCGTCGCGTTTATCCCGGTGGCGGTAGCGCAATCCCTATTGGATAACTACAGCCCGGTATCACTGGCAGACTTGCAAGATCCGCCGGAAAATGACTGGCTGATGTGGCGCCGTACCGCGAATCATTGGGGCTACAGTCCCCTGGCTCAGATCGACAAGACGAATGTGGGCAGTCTGCGCCTGGCCTGGGCCTGGACCATGGAGCCTGGCAGGCAGGAAACCACGCCGTTGGTGCATGATGGCGTCATGTTTCTGCCACAGGCCTGCGATTTTATCGAGGCCGTGGATGCGACCGATGGCAGTCCCCTGTGGGAATATCGCCGCCCGGTGGTGGACCATATTGCCACCCTGGCTTGCGCTAATCGCAACGCTACCCTCTACAAAGATCAGCTCATCATCGCCACCATGGATGCTTATCTGGTTTCGCTGAACGCTCGTACTGGCGAAGTGACCTGGGAACGTCAAGTTGGCGACTGGACGGTTGGCCAGCATTACTCCGGCGGGCCCCAGGTATTCGACGGCAAGATCATCACCGGCATGTCGGGATGTTATTACATCAACACCGGTTGCTGGATTACCGCCCACGATGCGGATACCGGCGAGGAGTTGTGGCGTACTAACACCGTGCCGAAAATCGGTGAGCCCGGTGGCGAAACCTGGGGCGACCTGCCTAATGAGCTACGCCGCGGGGGCTCGGCGTGGATGCCGGCCAGTTATGATGCCGAGCTCAACCTGATTTTTATGGGGGTGGCGGTACCCATTCCCTGGGGCTCGATCCAGCGCGATACCAGAGGAGGTGACGTGCTGTATACCAACTCCACCCTCGCCCTGAACGCCGATACCGGGGAAATTGTCTGGTACTTTCAACATATCCCGGGGGGTAACTGGGATCAGGATCATCCCTTTGAACGCATCGTGGTGGAAACCGAGGTCACCCCGGTGGCAGGTGCCGTATCTTGGATCAATCCGAATATTACATCCAGTGCGCGCCGCAAGGTGATAACCGGGATTCCCGGCAAGCCGGGAATCGTCTGGACCCTTGACGCCGCCACCGGGGAGTTTCTGTGGGCTAAGGAGACCAATTATCAGAATGTCATCGTCGGTGTCGATATCGAAGGCCGCAAGGGCATCACCAACCCCGAGATCGACATCACGGAGATCCGTCAGCGCAAGCTGGTGTGTCCTACCACCACCGGCGGAACCAACTGGTTCTCCGTGGGCTATAGTCCCCAGACCAACGCGCTCTACGCACCGTCCAATAATACCTGCATGACGTTCTACCTTAATCCCGTGAATCCTGTCGTGGGGGGTTACCACAGTTCTGCTACATCTATCATGGTACCGCCGCCGGATTCCGACGGCCAGGTTGGCCTGTTGACCGCAGTGGACGTAGCCACCGGTGAAGCACGCTGGACCTATCGACAACGGGCCGGCATCGCCGGCTCAGTATTGACCACGGGCGGCGGCCTGGTTTTTGTGTCAGACGATGCCAGGCGATTCCGGGCCTTCGATGCCGACAGCGGTGAGATTCTCTGGGAACAAATTCTTAATTCGTCCGCCGGCGGCTTTCCCATCACCTACAGTGTGGACGGTGTCCAATACATCGCCATCGCCGCGGGCGGCGGCATCAACTACCGCACCCTGACGCCAGAGATTCGGCAGCGCGGAGGCGGTAATATGCTGTATGTGTTTCGATTACCCTGAGCGACCCCGGAAGACAATTCAACGAGGGAATTAACTATGTCACGGACGCAAAAGAAAATTGGATCTGGATTCGGGTCGAAGTCAGAAGCTTCCGAGGTATTGGCAGGCAAGGATTTGAGCGGCAAGGTTGCCATCGTCACCGGCGGGTATTCTGGCATCGGCCTGGAAACGACTCGTGCCTTGATCGATGCGGGCGCCAAGGTATACGTGCCGGTGCGGACGCCGGAGAAGGCGCAGGCTAATCTCGCCGACATCGACGGCGAAGTCATCGTCGATACCATGGATCTTGGTGACCTGGCGAGTGTTCGCGCCTATGCAGATGCCGTGTCGCAACGGGAATCCGCCCTGCACCTGTTGATTAACAATGCCGGCATCATGGCCTGTCCGGAAACCCGAATTGGCAATAACTGGGAAGCGCAGTTCGCCGTCAATCATCTCGGTCACTTCGTGCTGACCACGGCTTTACTACCCTTGCTGCTCAATGCCGATGGCGCCCGGGTTATCTGTTTGTCTTCCGTTGCCCATCGACGTTCGGATATTTTGTGGGACGATATCAATTTCGAATCCAGTCCCTACGAGAAATGGACGGCCTATGCCCAGGCCAAGACTGCCAATGCCTTGTTTGCCCTGGGCCTGGATATGAAATACCGGGATCAGGGGGTGCAGGCCTTCTCGATACACCCGGGTGGCATTCTAACTCCCCTGCAGCGGCATTTACCGAATGAAGAAATGCAGGCCATGGGTTGGACCGACGCCGATGGCAATATTTCGGAGCAGGCGAAAGCCATGTTCAAGTCCACTACCCAGGGTTGCAGCACCACTTTGTGGGCCGCCACCAGCGCAGCCCTCGCCGACACCGGCGGGCTCTACTGCGAGGATTGTGATGTGGCGAATCTGGCTACCGAGGATTCGCCACGCTACTTCGATGTGGCGCCGTGGGCGGCCAGCGAAGAGGGTGCCGTGCGTTTGTGGGATTTAACCGAGGCAATGCTGGTTAGAACAAGAGTTCTGGAGGAGAATTGAGATTACCCAAGATTGCTATCAATGGTTTTGGTCGGGTAGGCAGAACCATAACCCGTATCGCTAAAATTCATGGTGGTTTCGATGTGGTTGCGGTGAATGACC